>JBHJNW010000023.1:0-24482 GCA_050330395.1 Pleurocapsa sp. | reverse complement strand
TGCGATCACTAAACTCAGCCCACAATTGTACTTGTTCGTCGGTCATATTTTGTTTCGCGATCGCGTCATTATCCTACTTTTCTCATTTTCTTTCTATTCATGCAAGAGGTCTAATGATTTTATCGCTCTAGTTTCTCGTTCCCAATCCCAGCTCAACCTGATAGTGTAGAAACAGCTCTTGATCGACTTGCTGAACTTCCAACAGCTTGAGTTTTTTGCTGTTTGACTGAAGAAATCCTGAACCGCCAACGGGGGTTGGTGCATTACCGCCCAAAATTACAGGGCAAATCGTTAACCATAGTTCGTCGATTAAATCCACAGCCAACAAAGAGGCAATTAATTCTCCCCCGCCTAAAACGGCTAATTTGTTCAAGTTTAGTTTTTTGAGCTGCATGAGAGTTGATGCCCAATTAATTGCCAAATTATTTTCTGGGGTGCTGTGGACAATTAAAATGCGTTCAAATCCCTTCGGCGATCGCCATTGCTTGGCCCCACTTGGTACAGTAAGCAACCATCGGGGAATGAGTTGTTGAAAAAAACGCCACTGAGGGTCTAAATTGCCTGATGCGGAGACAACAATTTGAACAGGTTGGGGCGGTTGCGATCGCTCGATTCTGGCTTGTAATAGTTGGGAATTAGAGACAGACAGGGTCGTGCCATAGGCTCTTAAAGTACTCGCCCCAAAAAGAACCCCATCCGCCAGGGAAATTTGCTGTTCCAGGTGAGCTAAATCGTTATCAGAGCTAAAACGAGCCGCAGAACGCTGATAGTCGGCGATTTTTCCATCGGCAGTCATAGCTAAGATAGCAGTAGTATGTGGTCTATGGTTCATCAATTAGGCTAAGATTGTTTATCAGTAGGCAGTTTGAGATTTGGGTGATTTTGGTTCACTCAAAGTGAACTGTTCTTAAACAGAACCATGCTGCTTTAGGCAAGCTTAATTACTTAACCTATAGGTATGGCAAATACTATCAGAGTCGATATCATTAAAAATACAACAACAGTAGAGATAATAGTTTGAGCGTGAGCCTAAATCTTTTCTTATGGCACCAGGACAATCCTCCTTCCGACGTATATTACTCTCGCGCATTCTTTTGGTAAGTGTTCCAGTCTTATTGGTAGGAGTGTATGTCACCTATAGAAAAGCCCGCTCGGCTTTTTTAGAAACTGCTAGACAAAATTTGACCGAAAGCGCAGTTAGAAAAGGAGAGATGATCAAACAATCAGTGGAAGCCCTGCAAAGTAATTTGGCTAGTGCTAGTGATGCGGCAATTTCTCGCTCAGATAGATTAGAGCCTGAATTGTTGATTGCTCAATTAACCGAAGTTTTGCCCACTGGTATTTTGTGCGCTCAAATTACTGATCTCAACACAGGTTTAGTTACCGCTAATACCTGTAAAGAATCAATAGAGTTAGAAAGCAGTACCTGGCAAAAAAAGCAGCGACGAATCTTAACGACTCCTTCTCAAGTAAATGTTCAGCTGTTACTGCCTTCTACATCTTTGATGCGAGATTCGGAAGAAGCAAGTGAAAATCCAGCGGGTCGGCAGCTTAAACTCTGGTTAACCGCCCCCGTGTATGATCGCCAAGGTAATTTGCGTTATGCCCTTAGCATCAAGTCGGCTATTTTAGCTCAGGACATTATTCAACCAGGTTCTCTAGAAGGCTATCCTGTAGTAATCCATCAAGACGGGGCGATTTTGGCTCATCCCTTTGTGCAGCGGGTAGGGCGTAACATTAATCAAATGCCTGACGCTCAAAGACTGAACAAGCTAATCGAAAATGCACTGGCTAATAAACCCAATTTTCTGCACTTGTTTTATTTAGAGACAGACGGGGTGGAGTTAGTTACTGGATATAGCTCTATTCCTTCCCCAGTAACCAATGGCAAGGGGGAAAAGTGGGTCATTCTTGCCGTTAGCCCGATTGATGCAGCCCTAGAACCTCTGAAAGATGTTCGGCAAGCTTTGGTTGGTATGACTCTCGGCTTGATTGCCGCCTCTTCTTTAGCTACCTTATATGTATCCCGTGAATTAGCTCGTCCTCTAGAGCAAATTAGAGATTATTCGCTTAAAAATGAACATCTGCACTCCAATAGCGATCGCCTCCCCGAAAATTTCCAGATTCGAGAGTTTAATCAGCTTTCCTTATCTTTAAATGATATGGTCAATCGACTCAGAGCTTGGGGGTCAGAAATTATCTCAGCTTGGAAAGAAGCTCAGGCTGCTAATCAGTTAAAGAGCGAGTTTTTAGCCACAACTTCTCACGAATTAAGAACCCCCCTCAACGGCATTATTAACTGTATTCGCGTCGTTCAAGATGGCTATTGTGATAGTAAAGAAGAAGAGCGCGAATTTTTGCAGCAGGCCGATGATGCAGCAATTCATCTTTTAGGCATCATTAATGATGTCTTAGATATTTCCAAAATTGAAGCTGGTAAGTTATCGATAAGGATTGAAAAGGTCGATTTAGGCAAAATACTTGATGAAGTAATCGATCTACATTTAGTCTCAATCCATCGTAAAGAGCTAAACTTGGAGTTACCTACCTGGGAGAACGAATTTTATGTTTTAGCAGATCCAGCTAAACTAAAACAGGTATTAATCAATATAGTTAGTAATGCCGTCAAGTTTACCGATTATGGTAAGATTGCCATCCGCATCGGCACTAAATTGCTGACAAGCGATCGAGAATTAGATAATTATCAATATTCTTTAGTCTCGAAAGCTGAGGCGCGAAGTGATAACAACTTGTATGACAACGAAGCATTAGAAACTCCCGAAGCCAATTTTTCGACTATGAATAGTCATCATCTTCAACAGCAAGTTTTAATTACCATTGAAGATACTGGTATCGGCATCGAACCAAGCCAACAGGATAAACTATTCAATCCGTTTGTCATGGTTGATGGCTCAACTACCAGAAAGTTTGGTGGCACTGGTTTAGGTCTGGCGATTTCTCGCAATCTTGTGGAACTGATGCAGGGAAGGATATCGCTTTATAGTGAAGGAGTCGGTAAAGGCACGACGGTAAAAATATTTCTCCCTCTAGCCGAAATCGATACTACTTCCTAGCCTGGGGCAAAATTAACATGGCATCACCAAAAGAATAAAACCGATACTGGTTAGCGATCGCTTCTTGATATAGCTTTAAAAGCCGTTCTCTACCAATCAAGGCGCTAACCAACATCAGTAAACTAGAGCCAGGCAAATGAAAATTAGTAATTAAACCATCCACTACCTGCCATTGATACCCTGGATAGATAAATAGATTGGTTTTACCGCGAAAAGCCGCTAATGTTTTTGATTTAGCTGCTTGGGCTGCACCTTCTAAGGCTCTAGTAGCAGTTGTCCCCACGGCAATCACTCTCCCCCCTTCGGCTTTGGTGGCTAAAATTTTGGACACAGTTTCTGAACTAACTTCAATCCATTCCTGGTGCATGGTGTGATCGGTAATCTGCTTTGCTTCTACAGGGCGAAAAGTTCCAATACCCACATGGAGAGTAATATAAGTCTGTTCGATACCCTGCTGCTGTAGTTTAGTTAATAATTCGGGGGTAAAGTGCAAGCCCGCAGTGGGAGCAGCGATCGCTCCTGGCTGTTGGGCATATACGGTTTGATAGCGATCGCCAAAAGAATTTTGTTCGGTAATATAGGGTGGTAAGGGAAGCTGTCCATAAGAGTCTAAATAATGCCATAGAGTCTGATTTTGAGGTAGTTCAAACTGAAGCACTCTACCTCCTGTTGCCTCATCTGCCCCTACTACCGTCGCCTGAAGCCGAAAGTTATCTAAAGATGCGAGATCGTCTGTACGCTCAAAAACAATTTTCGCCCCCATCGTAAAACGTTTTCCAGGTTTGACTAAAGCTAACCAACAATTAGGCGATCGCTCTTCAATTAATAAAACCTCTACTTTAGAGCCTGTTGTTTTACAACCATAGAGACGGGCAGGAATTACGCGAGTGTTATTAAGAACTAATAAGTCCCCTGGTTGCAGCCAGTTAGCTAGATTGTCAAAAGAGTCATGAACACAATCAATCCGTGAATTTACTATTAGTAAACGAGAGCTGTCTCTGGGGACAGCAGGAGTTTGCGCAATAAGGGTTTGAGGCAAATTATAGTTATAGCTAGAAAGTAAAAAATCCTGGTTCATCCTAAGTTGTAAGTTCATTTTGCACGATTATCTTTGGGTAATATCCCCTATCGCAACTTTAAAAGATCGGGTGCTTTTCCCCAAGCGCAATTGACCTGTTTATTGTCAGACTAGATATAGGTTTCATGAAAACAATGTTGATGGACTATCTTTATTTTCTGGCAAATGCCAGCGTGACGTTAAGAACAATCGAATATCTTCGCCAGATGGAACATACGGCAAATGCTTGTTTAACTGTAATTCATCAAATTGACGGCTGGATTGTAAAAATTCGTTTTCCTCAAGCTCTCGAACCGAGACTCCACGGCGATTTCTGCTCTTTTATGTCTGAGCTAGGCATTGTCTATGAACCAGAAATGCGGCTCAAAATGGTCTTTTGGAGTTTAGAAACAGGGCAATCTCCTGTGGAAGTCATGCGCCGCTATCAAGTGGCGGTAGTTTCTTATGGTACACCAGACACCAAAGATATCGAAGCTTTCCGTCAGCAATTTACTAAAGGACTTGGCTACTGCCCAGAAACTTTGGCCTAGCTTTACCTAGATAAATGTGCAGCTAAGAGCGATTACTCCCGCAATCAACATAATTCCCGAAGGCATAAATTTGCCCGTTCTAATTAGGCGAATTGTGAATACCGCTAGCAGTAACAGAATAATAATTCTACTCATTACTAAGCCAGAACTATACCCTCGACTCTGAATCCCAGCCGCAATCAGTAATAAGATGGCGCTGAGACATCCAGAAATAAGCGAGGGTTTACTTTTAGACTTCATGTATCCCCAAATGCCACCTAAACCAGACAGTAATCCATAGGCAATAGTGGCCAACATAGCTACTAAATTCATTTCTTAATACCCAGCTAAACATGAGAAAAAAGTTTCAGGCAGTAGTATAGCAGTTTGGAAGCAGCTGACAAATTAACCACCAGAAATAATACTTAGCACCCTTTGAATATCATCAAGTTGCCCGACTATACGTCGGATTGGTTTAGGTGACACCCTAACTAGGGTAGGAGTAGTTGCTATTTGATGAATTGCGGCTTGTTCGGGATGTTTGGTAACATCAACTACCTTTAAAGTATAAGGGATGGTTAACCCCTCTTCTAATAGTCGATGAACATGGCTTAAGGTTTGTTCAGCAATAGGGCGATCGCTCTTGATAAATAGCCTGAGGATATAACCTTCTGCTGGTTTTGAAGTCCTACTTTTGGCAGCAGCATCATCATTGTCTAGCTGATGCTTCTCTAGCGTTGATTTGCCTAAATCTTGCGGATCGAGACGAATAATTAAATCTTGTGGCAACCATAGCTGCGGAAAATGCGACCGATAAGTTTCAATGACAGCGCGGTTGCAATATTCTTCCTGCCAAGGGGCAATGTGCCAATTAGTCGTAGTTTCAACCTCAAACAATGCTTGCAGCAAAGGGATGTAACGTTGTACGGCGGGGTATACTTCCGCCATAGTTTTTAGCTGTTGTGTCTGAGGATCTAACCAACGTTCTACAGTCGCCGTATATCCAGGCACTAAAAAATGGGGGGAATCGGGTAAACCCATAATTTTCTGTAACCCATGACATAACTGAATATGCCACTGAGTTTGTTTAGTAGGATCTACGCCGTAAATTAAATCTCCCCCTGGAGTAAATAAAGCAATACCTTTGAAGACTCTGGGTAAAACATTGGCCATGGATCATTGATCATTGGTGCATCTATACAGCTAGATGAATATTTTAATGTTAAATGATTAATGTTCGACTGGCGCATGCTTAAATTCTGCCCCTCAGCATCATTGCCATCTCGTTAGGAGTAGGTGACATTTCTTGAGCGACTTCTTCGGTAATTCTGCCCTCTTCGTAAAGACGGAATAACGCTTGGTTGGTAGTAATCATCCCGTCATATTCTCCTTCTAGCATCAGGCTATGAATTTCATCGTATTTACCCTGCTTAATATAGTCTTTAACCGTTTCGGTATTAACCATAATGTCGTGGTATGCTGCTCGTTTACCGTCAGTGGTGCGACACAATCCTTGAGAAATTACCGCTACTAAAGATTCAGAAATAGCAATTCGCATTGCATCTTGTTCTTCTGCCGTATAGAGCGTCAAAATTCTTTCAATAGTTTTGATGGCACTATTAGTGTGTAAGGTTCCCATGACTAAGTGACCCGTTTGTGCCGCTTTTAAAGCAGTGTTGACCGTTTCGCGATCGCGCATCTCCCCGATCAAAATAATGTCAGGATCTTCTCGCAAAGCTGCCTTAAGAGCAAGATCAAATTGGCGAGTATTAATTCCAACTTCTCTTTGTTTAATTAAAGAACGTTTACTACGATGTACAAATTCAATCGGGTCTTCGATAGTAATAATATGCTTAGCGTGTTCGGTATTAATATAGTCCACCATTGCTGCCATGGTAGTAGACTTACCTGAACCAGTAGGTCCAGTAACCAAAATCAAACCTTTGTGCTGATCGCTAATGTCTCGAAATACAGGAGGCAAGCCTAACTGTTCGACAGTGAGAATTTTTAGCGGAATTAAGCGCATGACCATTGCTGGACCTCGCAGAGTATCAAAAATATTGATCCTGACTCTGGCAAACTCGTATTGAGTAGCGCCATCAAATTCTAAGTCGCGTTGAAATCGCTCTACTTCTTGTTCGGTCAACACCTCATGCAGCCAACTCATAAAGGTGTTGAGATCGGTTTTCGGATATTCGGTTAAGGTCATTTCGCCGCGATCGCGTATTCGTGGCACTTCTTCAACTCCTAAATGGATATCGGAATGTCCTTGTGTATAAGCTTTTTTGATAATGTATGCCAAAGACGGCTGTCCTGAAGAACGTTGAGGATGGTCGTTCTTTTTTTCAGCCAATTGATGATGATTGCTAGCTGGGGACTGCCCAGTATTGGTAATTTTTGTTTGGGCTTGTGTTACCGCGACTGAATTGGTACTGGTTCTACCTAAGGTGGCTGGCGGAGGTGGTGGAAGTGGTTGTGAGCCTGCTTTTTGATTCATTTTTTTACTGTCATCTTTTATATAATCAGTATGCCCAGTCCTTCCTGTTTTCTAACTGCTTCTGCCCAATCGTTTGAGGTGGTCAAATCTTTTTGGCATTTCTTAGTCAGTCAGAGATTACTCTGCCGTACAACGACGGAGCCTGCTCTGACCGTTGGTCAATTACTTTTAACTAACAATTTGTAACTGAGATACTGTTAGTGATTAATTGCTTAGTTGAATAACTGTCAAACAAAAATTTAAGTATTAATAACGTAAAACTTATTAATAATAAATTTAAGTATAAATACCTAAATTTATTATTAAACTAAGCAAGATAGGAAATATTGAAGATTTGGCGATTGTTAGTTAAATATGTGGAAAAATAGCTTAAAATCCTGCTTTTATAGCGGGGATCGATAAGAACTAATTTATCTAACAGCCTGAAAATATAATTTAACTACAGCTTTCGCTCCCATACAAATGTAAAAATATATTTAAAGAATGTATTTTATTGATTTAAGTTTCTTATACTTAATTGTATCGAGAGGAAAGAGCTAATATTTGGCTCGCGAATATTTTATTTAGTTGTTGTTGAGTCTTAAAACTATGGAATTAATACGAAAGAATAGTTATCTTGGTTTGATAAAAAGCTTTTTAATTTGGAGCTTTACTTTGACAGTATGCCTACTTGTGGTAGGTTTTCCCGTCGGAGCTTTAGTGGTTGTAATTGGTCTTTTAGCGACAATTATTTTGCAGACGGTTATCCCTGCCAGCGCAGTTTTGCTAGTAACAGGAAGCATTTTCACTCTTAATATTGGCATTGTGTTAATTAGTGCTGCCGCTCTTGCTTTCCAAGGAATTAATCCCGAAGAAGTAAGCTGGTTAAATTGGCTACACGGACAAAAAGATTTGATTAATGCTCCTGTTTACGCTTCATGCCCTTTGACTTGCCAGTTGGAGACCAATCATTGAAACTCTTTGATCAAGGATAGGGATTAAGCAGCTTGTCTGTTTGTCTTCTTTCTGGGAATCGCCTTGGAGACAACTAAAATCTCAACGATAAATATTACCTTGGGTTCGCAGTAGCAGATGCCCAACTTAAAAAGCCCAGTGTATACTGGGTTTTTTAGGTTCTAGAACAATTAGTTCTGTTGTTGAGTTGAGGCAATATGACCATACCAATCTCTGTCGGGGTAATATTAGGAACTCGCCCTGAGGCAATCAAGCTCGCCCCAGTTATCAAACAGCTTAATAGTCTGACTCAGCTTAAAATCAATCTGATTCTTACAGGACAGCACAAAGAAATGGTGGAGCGAGTGATGAAGCTGTTTGACTTAAAAGCTGATTACAACTTAGGCATTATGAAACCCAAACAAACTCTAACCAGCATTACCTGTGACAGCTTGCAGGGATTAGAGCAAATTTTTGCCACTATTCAACCAGAGTTAATCTTTGTCCAAGGTGATACCACCACGGCTTTTTCTGCTGCTTTGGCAGCATTTTATCAGCAGATTCCTGTAGGTCATGTTGAAGCTGGCTTACGTACCGATAATTTGTATAATCCCTATCCCGAAGAAGCAAATCGTCGCTTAATTTCACAAATTGCTCAATTTCACTTTGCCCCGACTAAATTAGCCGTAGAGAATCTGCAAAAATCTGGAGTAACAGGGGAAATTCATCACACTGGCAACACGGTAATCGATACTCTGTTGACTGTGGCAGACAGTAAACCAGAATGTCAGGTAGCTAATTTAGATTGGTCAAAATATCGAGTACTACTAGCGACAGTTCATCGTCGCGAAAACTGGGGCAAACCCCTAGAAGATATTTTGACTGGATTTAAACTTATCTTAGAACGTTTTCCCGATACTGCTATACTCCTACCTCTACACCGCAATCCTACCGTCCGTGAACCAATTAAAGCAGCACTAGGCGATCGCCCGAGAGTATTTTTAACTGAACCATTGGACTATCGCGAATTAGTCGGGGCGATCGCTCGTTGTCATCTCTTGCTAACTGATTCAGGAGGTTTACAAGAAGAAGCACCCAGTTTAGGCAAGCCTGTTTTAGTGTTGCGAGAAACCACAGAAAGACCAGAGGCAGTTCAAGCGGGTACAGCCAAGCTAATCGGGACAAACCCTCAAACCATAGTTGATTCAACTGCTGAATTATTAGAAAATCCAGCTCTCTATCAGCAAATGGCGACTGCCATCAATCCCTTTGGTGATGGTCAAGCCGCCGCCAGAATCGTTAAAATTGCTCATGATTATTTACTACAGAGATAATATGTAGCTCTCTAGTATAGTTTAAGGTAGTTATAGCTAATTCCTGATTTGATGCTTCAGTCAGAATGCAAAGACACACTAGAAATTAACGGACAAACTTCTTGCGGCTTTGATTCAGGATTAGGATTATTTGTCCAAGCAGCGCGATATTCTTGTAATTCCGCTTTAAATAAGGTCATTTGCTTAATTTGAATTTTTAGTTGCTCAATTTTATTATTTAGTAGACTTTGTACTAAGCTACAAGGTTTTTCACCTCGATCTCTGACATCGAGAATCTGTTTAATTTCTTCCAGGGTAAATCCTAAAGTCTGAGCTTTTTTAATAAATTCTACTTGTTGACTGGCATCAAAACTGTAATAGCGATAGCGGTTGTCTCCTCTTTGCACTGGTTGCAACAGTCCCAAATCGCTGTAATAACGTATAGTTCCTACTGCAAGACCTGTTTGTTTTGCTAATTCTCCAATTTTCAGATTGGTTGCTTTGCTCATGATTAATTCGCTTCTAGTTTTTCTTTAGTTTAAACTCTCAAGTGAACTGTAGAGTAGATGTTTTGGCGTTAAAGATTTATGATTGTTGTTCTATCGTTTAGGTCAGGCTTGTTTTGGAAGTCAAGGTGGTTCTGGATTGGAACTGGCGATCGCTCTCGGAGAATTCAACGAATTTATATTAAATAATTAAGCACTAAAAAATAGCACCAGATTATTTAGTCTGGTGCTATTTAACATGAATAAAATTGTTAAGTTTCTAGGGTGCTAAAGCATTGCCTCTAAGTAAACTAGCAAGAGTTTTGGCTGTGACCTTCATTTGGGTGAGAGGATTAGCAGGAACTACGGTTTTATAGAGATAGCTATCGAAAGTCATTTTTTGTACGTCAATATCGTCGCACATCTCTACAAATGCTTCGCGAGTAGCATCACTACGGTAGAAGACTCTTTGGAGAATATCCAGTACCAAATAGGTTGCACCGTATTCTTTGTTCCAATGTTTCATGAAGTCTTTGAGATCTTGCTCGGTAGGAACTTTTTGTCCGTTTTGAGAACGCTCAACTATTAATTCCGCGCACATCCGACCAGATTTGGCGGCAAAGTAGATCCCTTCCCCAGAAGACTTGGTTACAGTACCCAAAGCGTCACCAACTAAGACAACCCTGCCGCGGATGGGTCGAGGGCGGGGATGTTCAGGAATGGGGTGAGCTTCAACTTTAATAATTTCGCCGCCTTCGAGTCTTTTAGCAGCACGTTGGCGGATACCAGCCTGTAACTTCTTGATGTCAGCTTGGTTAACCTTCATCGTTCCCGTACCGACTGCTACGTGGTCGAATTTGGGGAACACCCAAGCATAGAAGTCCGTAGAAACATCGTCACCAACATACATTTCTGCCAGATCTTCGTAATATGCCATTTTGTCTTCGGGCAAGCGAATTCGCTCTTGAAATGCGATCGCATAGTTGTAATCACCCGCATCGATAGCTTTGGCAATTCTAGAGTTAGCACCATCTGCGCCAATTACTAGATCTACTTTTAGGGTTTTCATTTCCCCTTTAACAGCACCATTTGAATGATCGGCATAGTGTAGGGTGTATGGCTGTTTGTCGCTATCGGGTATATCCAGCTGATAGACAGTGCCGTTGATTAAGTTAGCACCCAGTTGAGCAGCGCGGTTACGCAAGAAACCATCTAAGACTTCTCGGCGACACATGCCGATATACTCACCGTCTTTTAGAGTGGAACCGATATTGACTTCTCTATTGGATGGCGAAATCATTTTCATTTTTTTGACTTGCCGATCAATAATTTTCTGGGGCAAATCAAACTCTTCTACCATACATAGAGGAATTGCACCACCACAAGGTTTGGCGTTGTCTAGCTTACGCTCAAATAAATAAGTTTCAATACCTGCTTTGGCCAAAACTTCTGCGGCTGATGAACCTGCTGGTCCGGAACCGACAACAGCTACCCTTAATCCCAAAGTTTTTCTCCTATATCTCTATAAATCTTTTTTGAAGTTGAGGCTAAAAGTGACCAGCGGTTACACAAATCCCGCTATCCTTTGCTGGAATAATTCATGACCTCAACGATCCTGAAAAGGATACTATCATGTTGCCCTGGCTTTATTGGACGCGATCGCCTTATTCGACTAAAGTTGAAATACTGCTTAACAACTTTGTTTACAAAAGTTAAGTAGTTTATGAGCGATCGCTTTTTTTGCTAGCTCAAAGCTCAGTTAATGATGGTGATGATGAGCAGCCTGTACCTTAGCTAGCTGTGGATTAACCATACTACCAGATTCTTCTAGCAAGGCTTCAATTTGGGGATTTGCCCATTGAGCTGCCATCTGCATAAATTCTGGACGGCTGTTGACGCAGGGCATCCGAACAAAGGTTACGTTTGAATGCTTATGTTGTAGATGATGAATAATATGATCTACATCTAACAATGTTTCATGGTTTTCGGTAGCAAAGCCAATGGGCATCATGACGATTGCAGTTGCCCCCAACTGCATCAGATTTTGGGCTGCCAACTTAACGTTGGGCTGTGTCCATTCAATCAATGGAGTATCGTGATTGAGCCAACCGACAGAAATCAAGGGATATTTGTCAATTAGTTTTTCTCTAACTAATTCATACATCGCTTGGCTTTCATCAATGCCTGAAGTGAATCCCTTGGCTTTGTGAGGACAGCCATGATTCATGAGAATGATGCCAATTTGTGATGCAAGATGTCCTTGTGCTAATTCTGCTGCAATTTTTTCTTCAACCATTTGAGCCATCAGATTAATATATTCTGGCTTGTTGAAGAAAGAAGGAATATAGCGAGAGCTTTTTAACCAATGAGATTCGCCATCAGCCTGGTTTGCCAAAGCTTTATTTACTTGCTCAACTGCAATACCGCTAGTAAAAATCGAATCAACTACTAACAAAGGGTAAATCAAGATCTTTTCAAAGCCTTGTTCTTTGATTTCTGCTAGTACCTGTTCAGGTAAATGAGGAGCGCAAAAGTTAAACGCTTTAAATACTTTTACCTTGTCTCCCCAAGTTTCTTGAAGTTCTTTCTCGATGCCGACTCGTTGCTCTTCAAAGATGGCATTATGGGGCGAAATAAAATTATTATGCTGATGACTCCATTCGTGTAGGTCAAAAATCGCCAGTAATTTGGCGATCGCTGGATAGAGCCAGGTAGGAACAGGCGCAAACTTGGCTGTCAATTGGTTTAGAGCCTGCTCATTGTAGTTAGCAAAGTCTTTATAACTTTCTACTTCACCATAGCCCATCAGTAATACAGCAACTCGATTGCTTTTGTTCTGTTCGGATTCATGATGATGGTGATGTTCATGAACTGTCGATGGAGATTGAGGGGAGATTGTAACCACTTGCTATTTCCTTGTATGAGTTAAATTAAGTTATGAGTTAGATTTAGAAAAGATTTTGCCCAATTTTGCCGAGATAAACTAAAATCCAAGTCCTAATTTAAATATTAACTTAACATCCCCTAGGGGGGGATAAATGGAAGAAGTTCTAAAAATTAATATTTAGCAGCATAAATTAAGAAGACACGGGGAAATAAATTATTAAATGGAATCAAAATTACAGTTACCATCAATTGATGAGATTCGATCGTCTCCAAAGCAGTTATCAAAAACAAAAGTTTTAGTATGTCGAGGGCGTAGCTGTCGTAAATATAGCTCTGAGCAGATATTTAGCAACTTTGAGCAAAACTTACCGCCAGATGTAGAACTAGTATCAGTACCCTGCCTAGGACAATGCGGTAATGGACCAATGGTTTTAGTAGAATCGGAGCCAAGAATTTGGTATTCACAAGTTCATCCCGATGAGGTTGATACCGTAATTAAGCAACACATTATTGGTAAATCTCCTGTTAAGGCGATGCTGTATCGAAAATTTCATCAATGATTTATTGTCAATGGTCAAAGCCACTCAACTAGATCTAGATTATGGTCTTAAGTGGCGATCGCTTAATAGTTTCTACTTAGTTTCTGCTGTTGGGAGACGCTTCATTTATTTTGAGAACAGACAAACAGAAGATTAACTGTCAAAATCAACTTGCCATTGTATTTCTTACAATTAGGATAATTTACATCAAAAGTTGGCGTTCTTTTAGTGAGATGATTTAATGACTAGCAAACCTCCTTCTAAATCACCGATTAGCCGAGCTGTAACTCAAGCGGTACAAACAATTCAGGCAAAAGTCAACTTTAATGCGGCTAATTTTCGCTCAGATAAGCCAACCCCAGAATTAAAAATTCAAGCAGCCAATGGCCAAGAACAGAGTTTTCCTTTGGTAGGCGATCGCTATACTGTAGGACGTAGTTCTCGCTGTGATATTAGCATTCGTAACCCTGTCGTCAGTCAAACACATCTCACCCTAAAGCGAAATCGTAAGCAACCGCGCTCTTTTATCGTTCAAGACGAAAAATCGACTAACGGCATCTATCGTGGCAAACGCCGTTTGAAAACCTTCTCTCTCTTTCATGGAGAAAGCTTTACCTTGGGGCCACCAGAGTTAGCTGCGGTAGTTAACGTTAGGTATTATAATCCGCCTCCATTATGGCTCTACTTCATCCGTTATTCTCTTTACGGTATGGGGGGAATGTTGGGTTTATTTTTGCTGCTGTTGGGTATTGAATGGTTGAAAGTGCCTGTCTATCCGATACCCAGAGAATCGACTTTGCCGATTGTAGTCTACGCCGGTGATGGTGAAACTCCGATTAATCCTACGGCGCAAAACAATACCCATCGTGAACTAAAAAAACTCTCTGATTTTTCTCCTTATTTACCTGATGCAGTAGTGGCCTCTGAAGACAGCCGTTTTTATTGGCACTTTGGTGTCGATCCTATTGGCATTGGTAGAGCGTTGGTAATCAACCTCACATCTGCCGAATTGCGCCAGGGAGCAAGTACTCTTACTCAACAGCTAGCTCGCAGTTTGTTTCCTGAAGTGGGCAGAGAAAATACGGCGGGGCGGAAACTGCGTGAAATGTTAGTCGCTTTAAAGCTAGAAACTTTTTACAGCAAAGATTTTATTCTTAAAACTTATCTCAACCGAGTGTATTTGGGTATTGGTAGCTATGGTTTTGAAGACGCTGCCCAATTTTATTTTGCCAAGTCAGCTGCGGATCTCAATCTTTCGGAAGCTGCTACTTTGGTGGCTATTTTACCCGCTCCTAATTTATATAATCCTGTCAAAGATTATGATACTGCCGTGGCTTTACGTAATCGCATTATCGATCGCATGGTTACATTGGGCATGGTAAATCCAGAAGAAGCAGATCGGGCAAGGCGATCTCGTATCGAAGTTAGTCCTAACGCCCGCGCCAGTTTTTCGAGTACCGTTGCACCTTATTTTTATAGCTATGTTTTGGATGAGCTTCAGGAATTATTGGGTTCAGATGTGGCACAGGAGGGAAACTTTATTGTGGAAACTGCTTTAGATCCTCAGTTGCAGCAACAAGCTGAAGAATCTTTGGAATATTCAATTAATAGTGATGGCGATCGCCTGGGTTATGCTCAGGGTGCAATGGTAACGTTAGACAGCAGAAACGGCAATATTCTCGCGCTTGTCGGGGGCGTAAACTATGAACAAAGCCAGTTCAATCGGGTGGTACAGGCAAAGAGACAACCTGGATCAACCTTCAAAATCTTTGCTTACGGGGCAGCAATTGAAGAGGGAATCGATCCAGATACAGAATATTCTTGCGCGCCTTTGTCTTGGCAAGGACAGCAATATCGTGGTTGTGAGCGTAGCAGTGGCGATATCGATATGTATCGTGGTTTAGCTCAATCGGAAAACGTTACCGCTTTGAGAGTAGCACAAGATGTCGGTTTGAACCAAGTTATCGACGTAGCTCAACGCCTTGGTGTATCTTCCCCTTTGGTCGAAGCTCCTGGCTTGGTCATTGGACAAAGCGAAACTACTGTTTTAGAAATGACTGGTGCTTATGCCACTATTGCTAATGACGGGATTTGGAATAAACCCCACGCGATCAACCGTGTCTTAGACGGAAGTGACTGCAAAGACCCCAGCGATCGTAATACCTGTCGGGTAATCTATACTTTTGACGACGATGAAGCCACCTATCGTGATGTAATTGAACCAGAAGTTACCGATGAGCTTACCGATATGTTACGTCTAGCAGTCGCAGAAGGAACAGGTAAAGTCGCTTATCTTGATCAGGGTGAGGCGGGAAAAACTGGCACAACTGACCAAAACGTCGATC
Organism: Pleurocapsa sp.; assembly: GCA_050330395.1. Taxonomy (GTDB): domain Bacteria; phylum Cyanobacteriota; class Cyanobacteriia; order Cyanobacteriales; family Xenococcaceae; genus Waterburya. Next base: position 8,823 of record JBHJNW010000023.1, on the reverse strand, counting down.
TTTGGTTCATTGGCTATGCGCCGATAGAAGACCATAACTATGTTACGGGTGTTTGGTTGGGTAATGACGATAATTCAGCGACTAGAGGTAGTAGCTATCAAGCAGCTAGTCTTTGGGCGAGATATATGAAACAGGCGCTTAGTAACTGAGGTGACACTCCCCGCATTTAAATTCGTCACTTAAACAAGCCAATCAGAATTTTCAATTAGTCACATTGATGCGTGAATCTAAATATTTATCTTTTCCAATAGAAGACAGAAAAAGGCTTGAATCAGTTGATAATTTAAATCTACAAAATCAGCAGGTCAAAATTAAATCCCCTGATAATTCAGTCAAAACAATTGCTGCTAGATTAATTGGATATCAAACATAAGCAAGTATGACTAAAATAAACCCGATCTTTGCTTGGCTCGATCGCGATTCTATAGCTGCGGGGATATTTCTTGCTCCAGCGTCGATCTTGTTAGGAATTTTTCTGTTTTATCCGATCGCCTATTTGCTGTATCTCAGCTTTACAACTGGTAGCTTTACCGTTGCGGGAATCCAATGGGTAGGCTGGCGCAATTATCTCAGATTGTTTACTGACGCTGACTTCTGGCAAGTAATTGGCAACACCGCTTATTTTACTGTTGCCACGGTTATTCCAACTATAGTTATTCCTTTAGGATTAGCTGTTTTACTCAATCGTTCTCTTGCCTTACGGGGAATTTTGCGGGCAGCCTATTTCATTCCCTCAATTACATCTTTGGTTGCGGTAGGATTAGCTTTTCGCTGGTTATTTCAAACCGATGGACCAGTTAATGATTTATTGATTACATGGGGCTTAGAACCGATTTCTTGGCTAAGTAGCACTGTCTGGGCGATGCCAGTTCTAATTCTCTTGAGTAGCTGGAAGCAGTTGGGCTTTAACTTAGTAGTATTTATCGCGGGGTTACAAATTATTCCTCAGTCTCGTTACGAAGCTGCTGAATTAGATGGGGCAAATGATTGGGCAAAGTTCTGGTATATAACCATCCCAGGGCTGAAGCCCACGCTAATTTTTGCTGTCTTAACCACCGCTATTTTTACGCTGCGAAGTTTTGAACAGGTGTATATTATTACTGGAGGAGGACCGTTAAACTCAACTAATTTGTTGGTTTATTATATTTATGAACAGGCTTTTTCTCGCTTTGAATTTGGTTATGCAGCCGCCGCAGCGGTCATTTTATTGATGATTGCTGCGGTGTTTGTTTATTTTTATTTGCGTATCTGGAACGAAGAATAACGGAAATTTGGTGCAAACAAGCAAGAAAAATAATTTAACTTAACTATTATCTTTTTACTTATTCTTTAGTCTTGCCTGATACAGTTTTTGAATTTTGCCAATTAATTGATCGAACGCAGAATGCTTTTTCAGATTTTGAGGATCGAGATGAGGATCGAGATTTTGAATCTGAGTTAACAAAGATGCTTCTTCTGTGGCAATGTCGTTATCACTATAAATTAAGCTGCTGACAGCTGATAACAAATTGTCATAGTCTGCTGGATTAGGATTTGAACCCAAATATTTTTCAAGCAGTTGGTAACATTCTGCCGAAGATGTAGCTTGATAGTTAGTTAATAAAGCTTGTACTTCTGTTGGCGATTTGAGATTTTGTTCGGCGGCAATTTTCTCTAAAAACTCTCTTTCCTCTAGCTGAATTTCTCCATCAATCCAGGCAACTGCAACTAAAATTTCAAATAAGTCTTGATTATTGTTTTCGGTTATTTGACTCATGATTAGTTAATTTTTATTTTGATAAATTTTTATTAAAATTTGTGACAAGCAGCCTGCCTTAAACCGTTTATTTTTACTTGTCTGTAGATCTTAATTCGACTAGTGACTGATTACAACTAACTAGTGACATAATATAAACGAAATTATTTAGGATATCGAGATTTCCGACAATTGATTATGAAGATTATTGATTCTAAAGGAAGACTATTTAGTAAGTTGAGCATTCTTGACTTAGCTGCTGCCTGTGTAATTTTATTGGTTGTTGTCGGTGTTTTATTCTTTCCAGGTACGCCCATTACCAATAACCTTGTCGCTCAAACCAAGCAACAACCGATTGAAGTAAAGCTATTGGTTAGAGGATTAAGCGTGGCTAATTATGATGCTTTAGCTCAAGAATTTGAACGAGAAAAACAAGCAGATATTGTAATTCGTAATCAGCCAGCTGGAAAAGTTAACATAGTTTCTAGCGAGGTTTTGCCGAGAACAACTGCCGTACCACAACCAGATGGTACAGTAAAAGCTCTTCCAGATCCGCGCCCGGAAATAGAGATGATCAGAGATATTTTGGTTACTTTAAATAGTAGAGCCGAAGTAACTAATACTGGTTATGTATTAGACGGTAGCAAAAAGATTAAAATAGGTTCATCAATTCAGTTACAGGGTAATATCTACGACTTTAGCGGTACAGTAGTTGCCATAGATACCAAAGAGTCTTGATTTATTTTTGAACTAGATTATGCTCAAAGCGATCGCTTCATCTATGCCTATTCGTATTCGTCAGCACGTTAATCCTTTGACTCGCAAGTTTCAGCAGCCAATCTTACTACCAAACTGGCAGGAAATTTATGCTCAAAGAGATCGCCCTTGGCACTTAGATATTGGTTCGGCGCGGGGCAAGTTTTTACTAGCTATGGCGCAGCTTAACCCAGAAGTTAATTTTCTGGGCATTGAAATTCGCCAGCAGCTAGTTAATACGGCTAATCAAGCCAGAGATGAATTAGGTTTAACCAATCTACACTATTTGTTTGGCAACATGAATAGTTCCGCCAAGATCTTGCTAGAATCTTTGCCAGAAAATAGTTTAAAGACAATTTCAATTCAGTTTCCCGATCCGTGGTTTAAGAAAAAACACCATAAACGTCGCGTAATCCAGCCCGAGTTAGTGCAGATTTTAGTCACTTACCTAATCGAAGGCGGGCAAATCTTTTTACAGTCTGACATTGAGGCAGTAGCGGTAGAAATGCGCGATCGCTTTGCTGCCAATTCTTGCTTGATTCAACAGCACAGCACGACTTGGCTGAATACTAACCCTTTAACAGTGCCGACAGAAAGAGAATTATATGTGTTAAATCAAAATCTACCCGTGTATCGAGCTTTATTGAAGAAGTTAAGCATTAGGAATGAGCAATATTAATCATTTACCAGGCAATAGTTGCGATATTTACCAGTCTTAAATAGACAAAACGTTTTACAATAATCAATTCTGCAACACATATAAACAATGGTAGATTTAAACCCTAGTGCCAGCTTCAGCTTAAAGATCGAGTTAGAAATTCCCAATCGCCCTGGGGCATTAGCTTCAGTCATGAGTACCATTGCTCAGTTTGGTGGTAGCTTAGGTGACATTGTACTGTTACAGCGTAATCTGAAATATACACACCGAGAATTGATGATTGATGCTTCTAGTACCGAACAGGGAGATCAAATCATTGATGCGATCAAAAGCTTACCTAAGGTTAAAGTAATTAGCTATAGCGATCGCACCTTTGCCATTCATCAAGGGGGGAAAATTAGCGTTGAGAGCAAAATACCCCTAAATTCTCAGTCAGATTTAGCTATAGCATATACTCCAGGAGTCGGTAGAATCTGTCGAGCGATCGCCGAACAGCCAGAACGGGTTTATGATTTGACCATTAAAGGTAATACGGTGGCTGTGGTAACTGACGGTAGTGCTGTTTTGGGGATGGGCAACTTGGGTGCAGCAGCTTCTTTGCCAGTTATGGAAGGCAAAGCTCTATTATTTAAAGAATTTGCGGGAATCGATGCTTTTCCGATCGCTCTCGATACTCAAGATACGGAAGAAATAATTAAAGCAGTTAAAGAATTTTCTCCCGTGTTTGGCGGCATAAATTTAGAAGATATTGCTGCACCGCGCTGTTTTGAAATTGAAGAGAGGTTAAAACAAGAGCTGGATATTCCTGTTTTTCATGACGATCAGCATGGAACCGCGATTGTCGTCTTGGCAGCGTTGTATAATGCGCTTAAATTAGTTGGTAAGGACATAGCAGAGGTAAAAATTGTGATCAATGGGGCGGGGGCGGCAGGCATTGCGATCGCCTTACTCTTGCGTAAAGCAGGAGCTAACAAGATGATAATTTGTGACTCTCAAGGAATTATCGATCATAAGCGTGAAGATCTAAACGAGCAAAAGCAAGAGTTTGCCGTAGCCGAGAGCGGTAAATTGGCTGAGGCGATGAAAAATGCTGATATTTTTTTAGGAGTTAGTGCGCCAGGGGTTGTCACTCCCGAAATGGTGCATACAATGGCAGAACAACCAATTGTCTTTGCGATGGCAAATCCGATTCCCGAAATTCAGCCTGAACTTGTTTATGATAACGTAGCAGTGATGGCAACAGGAAGAAGCGATTATCCTAACCAAATCAATAATGTGTTAGCCTTTCCTGGAGTTTTCCGTGGTGCATTAGACTGTCGAGCTTCGGCGATTACCACTAATATGTATCTCAAAGCCGCTAAAGCGATCGCAACTTTAGTTGATGATGCCGAGCTTGATCGAGAGCATATTATTCCTTCAGTGTTCGATCCCAGAGTGGCAACAGCAGTGGCTCAGGCAGTATGCCTAGCTGCCCAACAAGACAATGTTGCCCAGAAAACATTTAGTTGTTGACCAAAATTATGAACGAAATCGACATTCCCGAGGCGATAAGAGAAGATGTAGAGCTACCGAAAAAATCAAGATTAGCCCTATCTATGCCCCTAATATTAAGCATACTCTTGTGTGTTGGCATAATGGGGTTAGTATCGGTCTGGTTTTTTTCTTGGTCTAATAAGTCGGCTCGACAACCCATCGATGATTCTACTATTGAATCCGTATCTTCCCAGCCGGAAGTTAAACTAAAGCCAGCACCAAAAACTGTTACTTCTCCTCAGACTCAAACCAACCCAGCAAAACACCCCAGCCCTGGAGATCTTTTAGGTCATTTACCCTACGATGTTGCTCCAGAATCAGAATTAACAGCAATTACGGCTGATGGTAGCTTAAAAATGCGCCCAGCTGCTGCCCAGAAATTTCAGCAAATGCAGGCCGCTGCTAAAGCCGAGGGAATTAGCTTAGTCCCGATTTCTGCCTTCCGCGATGCCAAAACTCAAGAACAGCTGTTTTTTAAAGTAAAAGAACAAAAAGTACAGGATACCGCCAAAAGAGCCGAAGTAAGTGCGCCGCCAGGATATAGCGAACATCATACAGGCTATGCGATCGATATTGGTGACGGCAATACTCCTGCAACTAATTTAGAACCAGAATTTGCCCAGACAGCTGCCTTTCGTTGGCTAGAGCAAAATGCTTTAAAATATAGCTTTGAACTATCTTTCCCTCTGGGTAACAAACAAGGCATCAGTTATGAACCCTGGCACTGGAGATTTGTCGGCGATCGCGATAGTTTAGAAACTTTTTATAAGGTGAGAAATCAAACTAAGCAGTAGTAAATAGTGAGCATTGAGTAAAACAATTACCTAGCAAAAATTAGAGCTGACAGCTAACAGCTAAAAAAAATGACCAATTTTGAAGTAGAAAAGCAGGAATGGTGGGTAGAGCGATGGTTAGATTTGCTCAACTCCTATCGATTTAAAAAGCGTTTGGAAAGAGGGCGAAGCTATGCTAGAGAAGGTAATGTTCTCAATATGGAGTTTGCTGATTCTAAAGTGAAAGCAGTAGTCCAAGGCAGTGACGCTGAACCTTATCGAGTATCTTTATCCTTAGATTCTTTCAGTAATGAAGACTGGGATTTTGTCATTACCAAAATGTCGGAAAAAGCAGTTTTCTCAGCGCAATTACTGGCAGGAGAAATGCCCGAAACTATCGAAGCTGTCTTTACCGCTAGCGGTTTAAGCTTATTTCCTTTTACCCTCAACGAAGTACGCTCTCGATGCAGCTGTCCCGATAAAGCTAACCCCTGTAAGCATATTGCGGCGGTTTATTATCAATTAGGCGATCGCTTTAGCGAAGATCCGTTTATTATCTTCCAGTTAAGAGGACGGACTAAAAATCAAATTATTGAACGTTTACGTCAAATTCGTAGTCAAAAAGCCAAGGCTACTAAAGTAACTACTCAATCAACAACAGTTACAGCCATCACAGCCACGGCGACAACGAATAACGCAGCCGTAAAAACTAAGGGCTTTTGGCAATATGATGAATCTTTAGAATCTAGCTTAGTTGCGATCGTGCCAGCAATGGAGCAAAAAACAGTTTTAGATATTCTAGGAGCAATGCCTCTACCACCTGCCGATGCCCAAGCAGTTCAGCAATATCTAACCCAAGTATATCAAACCACAGGACAACAGGCTCTTATGTCGGCATTAAATAAGCTCTAATCTGTAAGCTTTTGTTCAAGAATCTTTTGATAAAAATTAAATTGATTTGTAATTGACATTAGACCCAGAGTATAATTGTAAATTGTGTCTAATTATCTGTAGCTCATGCCTAAGCTAAAAACTAAAAAGTCTGCTGCCAAGCGTTTTCGCCTTAGTGGTAGCGGTAAAAAAATCATGCGTCGCAAAGCGTTTAAAAATCACTTGTTAGAGCGTAAAAGCAAAGAGCGTACTCGTCGTCGATTATCTCAAATGACTGTGGTACACGAAACTGACGAGAAAGCGGTACGTACCATGATGCCCTACAGCTAAATAAGGCTTTATTTCACCTAAAACTTAGTCTTAAACAAGATCCATAATATTTAACTATGAGTAGAGTCAAACGGGGTAATGTTGCCCGCAAACGTCGTAAGAAAATTCTGAAGCTGGCTAAAGGCTTCCGTGGTTCTCATTCCAAACTGTTTCGTACTGCTAATCAGCAGGTAATGAAGGCATTGCGTAATGCCTATCGCGATCGCCGTAAGCGCAAACGTGATTTTCGCCGTCTTTGGATCACTCGCATCAATGCCGCAGCTAGAATGAATGGTTTGAGCTATAGCAAGCTCACCCACCAACTAAAAAAAGCTGAAGTAGGTTTAAACCGCAAAATGTTAGCCCAGCTAGCTATGGTTGATCCTCAAGCCTTTGAAAAGGTAGTGGAAGTAGCTAAATCGGCAAACTAAATTGGAAATAGATTTAGTTATTTAAAAGCTAATAGCTAATAGCTATTAGCTATTTGGGTTGAAGATCTCCGATAATAATCATCCAATTCAATCATTAGCTTACGCTTAGATTCTGGTGGGAAGAAAGAAGCTTGAAAAGAATTTTTTGCCAACTGATAAAGCTCTTGTTTAGTTAAATTCAAAGCTGACTGTGCTGCTTGGTAATTTTCAGTAATATAACCACCAAAATAAGCAGGATCATCAGAATTTACTGTGACGCAGATCCCTAAATCCAAAAGTTTTTTGAGGTTATGTTTTGCCATCGAGTCAAACACCTTCAGCTCAACATTAGATAGGGGACAGACAGTCAAAGGAATTTGTTTAGCTACTAAATAATCAAGTAATTTCGGGTCTTCCATTGAGCGAACACCATGATCGATCCGCGATACCTTTAGTAGCTTGATCGCTTCCCAGATATATTCTGGAGGTCCTTCTTCTCCTGCATGAGCAACGGTTAAAAATCCTTCGGCTTGAGCGCGATCAAAAACTGCTTTAAATTTAGATGGAGGATTATTTTGTTCGGCAGAATCTAAACCAACTGCGGGAATATTATCTTTGTAAGGTAGTGCCTGTTTTAAGGTACTCAAAGCTGCCTCAGCACTAAGATGACGCAAAAAAGAAAGAATTAGCTGACTGGAAATGCCCAGTTTAGTTTTACCATCTTGTAAAGCTCGATAAATTCCTTGATAGACGGTTTGAAAAGCAATACCCCGATCTGTATGAGATTGCGGATCGAAAAATATTTCTGTATGTCGCACATTCTGACTGGCAGCTTTTTCTAAATATGCCCAGGTTAAATCGTAGAAGTCTTGTTCTTGCTGTAATACTTGCGACCCCTGATAATAGATATTGAGAAAAGATTGCAGATCTTCAAAATTATAGGCTTCTCTTACTTCTGATACCGATTTATAGGGTATATCTATATTGTTACGTTGAGCTAATTCAAACATCATTTCTGGCTCAAGTGTACCTTCAATATGTAGATGTAGTTCTGCTTTAGGTAAGTCTTGAATGAATTCTTTCATGATTGCTATTAGTAGTTAACAGAAACAAAATTATTCGGGCAAAAAAAGACGACACACTCGCAAACATCTGGCGGGTGTTTGTCCAAATAAACAAGTGCTAGTTCTCACTAACTCTAGAGAAGGGAAATTACATGATAAAAGATTTCATGATGAAGAAGATATTGTTGGTGGTATCCCTGATGAGATTATGGTTTTGCTCGATTCAGGATTTTAAGGAGTTCAGAAAGACTATGATCACCTCAAATTAACACACAAAAAACCTAGGGGTGGAAAGTTAACCGACGAGCAAGAACAAGAAAACCGATTGTTAAGTAGTAGAAGAGTCATCTGTGAGAACGCTTTTTCTGGGGTTAAACGATACAATGCGGTGGCGCAAGTTTACAGGAATCGTCTATCCAATTTTGACGACAGTCTCATGTTAACTGCCTGTGGACTCTGGAACTTTTACTTAAAAGCTGCTTAAAATAATAGGTATTCGCTGCAACACCTCCCCTGGTCTTTCTTTAATTGCTTATCACTATTTCGCAACAGGTCTATTGTGCAACGCCTTAATGTTAAACCATTTGCCACCTCATCTCTTGACCTGCCAATAAGGGAACGAGTTCAGATTCAGGAAAAGGAACTTCATCGGGAATACGCCAGGTTGTTTTAATCAAAGTAATCTGTTCTCTAT
>JBHJNW010000022.1:0-12689 GCA_050330395.1 Pleurocapsa sp. | reverse complement strand
TTAAACCTAAAACATCAACAAAATGTTGATGTCACATTGTCTTGAATAAGAATCCTTGTCTAGCGATCGCCTGCAAAAGACAAATCAAGCTTGACATTTAAGACAATCGCTTTAGGGCTTCAGGCAGGGGAGTGTCAACTTAGGGAGAAAGAAAACGTCCTAAAACTTGCAACAAATTACGTAAGGAATTAAGTAATATTGCTTTTGTAGAAAGTTCTAATCATCTTTTATAGCACTACGCATTAAAGTTAGGACATTCTGCCAACTTGAAATCAGCTACCTGTAAACTTCTGATGTTATATGCTGAAGCACTAACTGCGTGTCGTCCTTTAGGACTAGAAGGGGGCGATCGCCCTTATGGTACTTGCACGTAGCGCTATATCTCATTTAGATAATGAAGGAAATATAGAAGTTGCTAAAACTCTTCAGAGTGTGGCTGATAATTTATCTGGTTTTAATGCCTTTTTAATTGCGATCGCAATTAAAAAGGCGATCGCGCTAATAGTTTCAGAAATAAAATATTTAGAAAAAATTGATTAGGCTTTTCTCTTTTAGTCTTTGTGTTTATTTTTCCCTTTCAAACATCCTCTAATTTATAAGCTTAAATTATCAATTGCATAAAATAATTATGTCTCAAATTCTGGGAATTTGATCGACTTTTGCGTAATTGCAAGATAGATTTATATAAATGAAAGATAACATAATAATTGATTTAACTCTATTTTATTAACTCCTAACCCCTAAGATCTAAATTAAGGAGGAATTACAACGTGGATTTTTTATCTGATTTCTTGATGAGCTTCCTGGAGCAGTTACAGTCCCCGACACTCGGCTTTCTGATTGGTGGTATGGTCGTTGCCGCCGTCGGTAGCCGACTATCAATTCCAGATCCAGTCTATAAGTTCATCGTCTTCATGCTGCTCATTAAAGTCGGACTGACCGGTGGCCAGGCGATCCGCGACGCCAATTTGGCGCAGATACTGTTGCCCGCGGTGTTCGCCGTGGTAATCGGCATCCTTATCGTATTCATCGGGCGATACACGTTGTGCAAGCTGCCGAACGTCAAAATCGAGGATGGCATTGCGACCGCAGGTTTATTCGGTGCCGTGAGTGGCTCTACTCTCGCCGCCGGCATAACGGTACTGGAAGGGCAAGGCATCCCATACGAGCCCTGGGCCGCCGCACTCTATCCCTTCATGGACATCCCAGCGCTCGTGACTGCGATTGTCTTGGCCAGCGTTTATACTAGCAAGCAGCGCGATATCACAGGCAAGGATCTCAGCAAGCAGCGCGTTATGGCAGGCAGGGGGGGGTATCCTAGCGAGCAGGGCATTACCGCAAGCGGGTATCCCAGAAAGCAGCCCGAGCGGGTCAAAATATGGCCCATCGTGAAGGAAAGCCTCCAGGGTTCTGCCCTATCGGCACTGCTGCTCGGCCTCGCTCTCGGCCTGCTAACCCAGCCAGAAAGTGTCTATGAAAGCTTCTACGATCCCCTCTTTCGCGGTCTGCTTTCGGTACTGATGCTGATAATGGGTATGGAGGCCACGGCAAGGATTGGCGAGCTGCGCAAAGTGGCCCAGTGGTACGCTGTATATGCCTTGGTTGCGCCTCTGCTGCATGGCTTCATCGCCTTCGGTCTCGGCTGGATTGCCCATATCACCACGGGATTCAGCCCTGGCGGCGTCGTGCTCCTAGCCGTCATCGCTGGATCCAGTTCAGACATTTCAGGCCCGCCCACTTTACGAGCCGGTATCCCGTCGGCCAATCCCTCCGCCTACATCGGCGCGTCCACAGCCATCGGTACGCCAGTTGCGATCGCCATAGGAATACCGCTTTACATCGGGCTCGCCCAGGCGCTGATGGGCAGCTGATCTCAGACGGGTCGCGGTCTGTCGATGCTCCCCTGGACCCGTTTTCCTGAGTTTCTATAATAGTTTAATGAATACACACATCGAGAGGTAACCAACATGACCAAGCAAGCCAGCAAGCTCGTTATCGTCACGGAAAAGGTGCTGCTGAAAAAGATCGCCAAGATCATCGACGAAGCCGGGGCTACCGGTTATACGGTGGTGGACGCTGGCGGTAAAGGCAGTCGCAACGTACGCTCGTCGGGACAACCCACCGTTTCCGAAAACTTCTCAAATATAAAGTTCGAGGTACTCACCCGCAATCGGGATATGGCCGTAAAGATTTCGGATGAGGTCGCAGCGCAGTTTTTCGACGATTATTCGGGCATCGCCTATCTCTGTGACGCGGAGGTACTGCACGCGCACAAGTTCTGACTCAAAACCCAGTCGATCAAACTAAAAAAGCCAGGGTCATGCTCTGGCTTTTTTGGTGGCCGTGTTTCATGCCTGCGGGACTTTGACACCGGCGAAAAAGTCATTGCCCCAGACCTATGGGCCGTGTGGCTGTTGAATGGAGACGACACAAACCATGATACGAGTCGACGAAGGGAATACCATCGCGTTCATATACACGTTGCGTAACAAGTGAAACTTCTATTTTAAAAAAGATCCTGAAAGCGAACAAACACTTTTTTATTCTCAATTATTGGTTTATAACCCCGAAGTAGGAAAATTGTTTAAGTAGATGAACCAACAGTAATTTTCTTCAGCTCAAGTAATGGTCAAAATCATTAAACAGACGGCATCAATGCAGACGAGCGATCGCGTTAGATTAGATGCAGATATTTATCGTCCTGATACGGATGAAAAATTACCGATTCTGTTGATGCGCCAGCCTTACGGTAGGGAAATTGCCTCGACGGTGGTTTATGCTCATCCTCGTTGGTATGCAGCCCAAGGTTACCTGGTAGTGATTCAAGATGTGCGGGGTAGAGGAACATCTCAAGGTGAATTTGATCTGTTTACCCACGAAGTTGCTGATGGTTTAGATACGATCAACTGGGTGTCTCAATTACCTCACAGTACAGGAAAAGTAGGGATGTATGGTTTTTCTTACCAGGGAATGACGCAGCTATATACCGCAGCGCATCAGCCAGAATGTTTGAAGGCGATCGCTCCTGCTATGGTAGCCTACGATCTTTATAGCGACTGGGCTTATGAAAACGGGGCATTTTGTTTATTGACTAATTTAGCCTGGGCAATTCAACTAGCGGGCGAAACTGCACGCCTCAAAGGAGATCATGCAGCTTACCGAGAATTACGCGCTGCCTCCCGTAACCTGCCGTTCAATGGTTCTATTTCTGCCAATCCAGAACTAATGAAAGAACTAGCCCCAGACTCGTTTTATCATCAGTGGTTAAATAACCCGAATCCTAATGCGGAATATTGGCAAAAGCGATCGCCGAAATATTTGTTGGCCAACGTAGATCTTCCCATGCTGCACGTTGGTGGTTGGTTCGATCCTTATTTACGGGGAACATTAAATCTTTATCAGGCAATGATCGCCCAAAGTAAACAACCACAGCATCTTTTGGTTGGGCCTTGGGCTCATCTTCCCTGGGGTAGAAAACTAGGTGTAGTTGACTATGGCATAGAAGCGCAAAACCCAATTGATGAGATACAAATCCGCTGGTTCGATCATTGGCTCAAAGGGAAAGATACAGGGCTACTGCAAGAATCACCGCTTTCTCTGTTTGAAATGGGCAGCAATCAATGGCGAGAGTTCGATAGTTTACCTCAAAATCGCCAACCCTATTACTTAGCTAGTGATGGACAAGCCAGTATTAGAGAAGATAGCGGCATGCTTTGGGAGTATGAAGGGGCGATCAATATTTCTCCTCGCGAATTATTGGCAACCGATCTTAGTGAAACAATTACAGAATTCGAGAATAATACAGATATTTTAGTTCATGACCCCTGGCGACCAGTACCCTCACTAGGAGGTCATTCTACTTATCCTGGAGGCACTTTTGACCGCTCTGCTTTAGACTGTCGTTCAGATATCTTAATCTATACCTCTGCTCCCTTAGCATCAGATTTACACATTGCAGGAGCGATCGCGTTAGAGCTTTATTGCACTGTCGAGAATCCTAGTTTCGATCTTTGTGCTGTTTTATCTACCGTTAACTCAGACGATACCGTGTTTAATTTCACCCAGGGTTACATTCGCGTAGCTACCTCAGATACAAATACTAACCTCATCAAAATTCCTTTGCAAGCTACCTGTATGTGTGTTTCAGCAGGTAATAGCTTGCGTCTTAGTCTAAGTGCGGCTTGCTTTCCTGCCTATCCCGTCAATCCTGGTAATGGCAAGCTACCTTATGAATCATGTTTGATCGATGAGGCGATCATCACCTTGTTAATTCATTCAGGCGGCAACTATCCATCAAGATTAATTATGAACTGCTCAACTAAATGAAAACGGAGGAGACAACGCGTCGGGATTGAAATATCTGTAGCGTCAAATACTACAGATGCTAATATTCGGTTTTCAGCAAAAATCTGCTTAATGCTTGATTCTAAGGAATATATAAAGATAAAAAACCTCAGAATATTGAACCGCTAAAACGTTTGTTTCCCTGTCTCCTCTCTAAGAAAATCAATTATTGACCAGCATCAGGAGCTGGTTCAGCAGCAGGATCTACTGGTTCAGCACCAGGAGTTGGTTCAACAACACCAGCATCTGGGTCAGCTTCAGTTTCTCCTGCTTCTGGGGTAGCACAAGAAGTTACTAAGCCGAGGCTTAAAATAGAAGCAGCAAACAAAGTTCCTAAATATTTGATTTTCATGTTTTTCTCCTAATGGATTTAAGGTTGAAATGATTTTACCGAAGCAAATTATTTAGTTGCTCTTAGTACAGGGTTAATCTAACCAAATAGATGAGAATTTTCTGATAAGGCATCGCCAAATTATGCAAGCTTAATTAAAATTTTATTTTTCCATTGTCGATTAGACACATGTCTTAACTAAATTGACCCCATTGCATGTAAAAAACTAATTGACATTAATAGTTAGCGGCGGGGTTATTGATTATTTAGCTAAATGTGTTGGTAAATGTATCTGCTAATCTTGTTAATTTAAGAATACCGTTGTTAGAATAGCCTTGTTTTCTGGAAATACAAGATTTGCTGATGTCTAGAACTTCTGTGTCTGCTTTACGAGATGGAGTTATTCTAAACAATCGCTACCGAATTGTTAAGCAGATTGGTCGAGGTGGTTTTGGTAGAGCATACTTAGCCGAAGATACTCACCGCTATCGAGAATTATGTGTTCTCAAAGAATTTGCTCCACAAGTAGAAAGCGATCGCGAATTACGTCAGGCAGAAGATTTGTTTGAGCGGGAAGCGGGAATCCTGTATAAGCTAAGTCACAAGCAAATTCCTAAGTTTGAGGCCTTGCTGAGAACTCGCATTGATGGTAGGCGATCGCTTTTTTTGGTTCAAGAATATGTTGAGGGTCAAAGCTATTGGCAGCTGTTGAAGCGTCGGGGGAAACTTACCGAGGCAGAAGTTACCAAAATGATCTGGGAATTACTTCCTGTTTTAGATTATATTCATGCTTCTAAATTAATTCATCGGGATATTTCTCCCGATAATCTGATTTGTCGAGACCTCGATGAGCGGACTGTTTTAATTGATTTTGGCTGCGTTAAAATTGCTGCTAATGCGGTTTCTAGAACAACGGGGCAGTCAATTACGCTCATTGGCAAAAAAGGCTATTCTCCTGATGAGCAAATTCGCCGTGGTCAAGCTTTTGCCTGTAGCGATTTATATTCATTGGCGGCAACTGCCATAGTCTTATTAACTGGCAAACAACCAGACGAACTATACGATAGTCATCAAGGGCGGTGGGACTGGGAGTCTCAGGCAAAAGTAAGTCCAGGGTTAAGAAAATTATTAAACAAAATGCTGGCATACAAGCCATGCGATCGCTATCAGTCGGCTGACCGAGTCCGTCAGGTTTTATCTAAAGAAAAAAATTCCGCTTTTAACAACTTCAATAGCTTTCTGTCTCATTTTCGTACCTTAATCGTCGCCCCAGGCGATCGCCAAGATTGCCAGCCTCCTAACAGCTTTTCCTCCGTCATACATAGTCGTTCTTCTCGCTTGATTTCCAATACAGGGCGTATTTCTCGACAAATTACTCTGATTCCCTCCCAGATTGATTTCAGCAAAGCCCGACCTTGGCAATGGGGCATGATTACCGCAGTAGTTATCTTAATTCCTGGCTTGCTTAGCTTTGCCATAATTAAAAACAGAATTGCTGCCACGGCTGTTTTCGATTGGCAACGCAATTCTCAAAATTCGGTTTTAAGCCAGAATGAGCAATACCTTCAACAAAAAATATATCGAAGAGTTCAATCTTTAAATCTTGATGCTGGAGCATTTTATAGACAAGTGGATCTTGCTTTTCATGAGCAATACCCACAACTAAAAGGAAGCCAGTTAACCGAAAAAATTGAACATCAACCCTACCGAGAAGTTTGGTACCAAATTGCTAATAGCTTATTAAAACAGCAGGAGAGGAGACGATAATTATGCTCCAATCCTGATTTGATTAACTAACTTTTTAAAATAATTAATTTATAAGTTTAAAATCATTACCATTAACTAGTTTTGACTGCCGACCAAGTTTAAGTTTGAAGATTTAGATTTCTTCAGCACAGGAGGTTGATGCACCTTATGCCTCAACCTGCACCACAGACATTCTGGTTTTAACTCAATCTAGACATAGCCTTGCCAGCTTAGCGATCCTAGTCTTCAGGCTCGATCGTCTTACTTGGAGAAGCATCATAAAGCGCGTCTAATTTAGAGCGAGCATCATCTACCGATACTGAACGCATTACTAGCAAAGGTTCTTCAATAACTTTACCCTGTTCATCCAGCAACTCAGGATGAACTGTTTTTTGCCCAGAGTAAGATTGATTTTTCGTTAAATTGTAGTTTGGAGGATAGAATTTTTGAGTTTCTGCGCTCAGGCTAACTAAGCTTCTGATTAAATTAGTGACTGCCAAAAGAGCAATGGCTGTAAAGACTAAGATGTAAATTAAATGCAACATATGGTTTGATTTTTCCTCATAAACTCATAACAATAGATTGTTAACTCGCAAGTACAAGTTTTTTGACCGTTGTTTAAGATTTTATTGTTTAAGATTTTAATTGGCTTGATTTTTAATTTCCCGCCATTTTTGAGCCACATTCCAGCACTGGGCAACTAGCTGATGCCAAGGAAGTAAGATTTTAGAGTCTATGCCTGCTGAGCCATCCGTAGCCTTCAGCAGCATTTTAGCCGTTTGAACCTCTTGTTGACTGTGAATAATTCTTTCCAATAGTTGAGCCTGCTCTTGAGTAGAAAAAAAAGGCATTTGCTCTGATTCTAACAAAGAGCGCGATCGCCCAAACCAGTATTGGAAATCTTCTAACAGTGGCTCTAGGATATTCTTGAGCAGATCCTTTGCCGTAGGTTGTTCAGTAGACATTCGATTATTTTAAAATTAGCTTATTATCTCAATATTTATCTTAGCGGTTTTTACAAAAATTAATATAAATACTGATTTTATTTCAGCAAATTGTCGAGAACAACCAAAATTTCCGTTGGTGCTAGAAGTGCTGATGTGATAACCAAATACCAATACCGATCTAGAATATAACGATATTACTTGCCTCTCTAGAGAACAGCCGATGCCCGAAGCAGAACAAGCACAACAACCGATTAAACTACTCCGCACTAGTGAATCCGAATCGTTACAAAAAATCCGTCATACCGCGTCTCACATCATGGCAATGGCGGTGCAAAAGCTGTTTCCTAAAGCACAGGTAACGATTGGGCCATGGACAGAAAATGGCTTTTATTACGATTTTGATAGTCCCGATCCCTTCACCGACAAGGATTTAAAAAAAATTCGTAAAGAAATGATCAAGATTATTAATCGTAACTTGCCCGTAGTGCGAGAAGAGGTTAGCCGAGAAGAAGCTAAAAGTCGGATTGAAGCCCAAAACGAACCTTATAAGCTAGAAATCTTAGACAGTATTCAAGAGCCTATAACTATCTATCATTTAGGAGAACAGTGGTGGGATCTGTGTGCCGGACCTCACTTGGAAAACACTGCCGAGATCGATCCTCAAGCGATCGCTCTTGAAAGCGTGGCAGGGGCATATTGGCGCGGGGACGAAACCAAAGCCCAGCTACAGCGTATTTACGGTACTGCCTGGGAGACACCCGAACAGCTAGCCGAATATCAACGCCGTAAAGAAGAAGCCTTAAAACGTGACCATCGTAAATTAGGTAAAGAATTAGGTCTATTTATCTT
The DNA here is from genome assembly GCA_050330395.1 of Pleurocapsa sp. Taxonomy (GTDB): domain Bacteria; phylum Cyanobacteriota; class Cyanobacteriia; order Cyanobacteriales; family Xenococcaceae; genus Waterburya. The sequence continues at coordinate 4,472 of JBHJNW010000022.1, read as the reverse complement.
TGCCGATCCCGTTGGTCCTGGTTTACCCTTGTGGACTCCGAAAGGAACTATTTTGCGATCGCAATTAGAAGATTATCTCAAGCAGGAACAAATTAAACGCGGTTATCTTCCAGTAGTTACGCCTCACTTGGGTAAAGTCGATTTATTTAAAATTTCAGGACACTGGCAAAACTACAAAGAAGATATGTTTCCGATGATGGCGGAAGATGAGGCCGCAGCAGCAGCAGAACAGGGTTTTGTCCTCAAGCCGATGAACTGCCCGTTTCATATTCAGATTTATCAAAGTGAGTTACGTTCCTATAAAGAATTACCCATACGCTATGCTGAGTTTGGCACAGTGTATCGTTATGAACAGTCAGGGGAATTAGGCGGATTGACTAGAGTTAGAGGCTTTACCGTCGATGATTCTCACTTATTTGTTACCCCAGAACAGTTAGACGATGAGTTTATGAAGGTAGTCGATCTAATCCTGTCTGTCTTCAAAAGTTTGCAGCTTACTAACTTTAAAGCCCGTCTTAGCTTCCGCGATCCAGAATCAGATAAATACATGGGTTCAGACGAAGCTTGGGATAAAGCCCAGAGTGCTATCCGTCGAGCGGTAGAACAGATGGAGATGAATCATTTTGAAGGTATAGGCGAAGCTGCTTTTTATGGGCCCAAGCTCGACTTTATCTTTGAAGATGCTTTGGGTAGAGAATGGCAGCTAGGAACAGTACAAGTAGACTATAATCTACCTGAACGCTTTGGGCTGGAGTATGTTGCTGAAGATGGTTCTCGCCAGCGTCCCATTATGATTCACCGTGCGCCTTTTGGCTCTTTAGAAAGACTAATTGGGATTTTAATTGAAGAATATGCAGGAGACTTTCCGCTGTGGTTAGCACCTGTGCAGGTACGCTTATTGCCAGTTAGAGATGCTCATTTTGATTATGTAAAAGAAGTAGCAGCCAAAATGCGCGAGGTAGGGATTCGCGCCGAAGCCGATATTAGTGGCGAACGTTTGGGTAAGATGATTCGTAATGCTGAAAAACAAAAAATTCCTGTGATGTCGGTAGTAGGCGATCAAGAGGTAGAAAATAATACTTTGAGTATCCGTACCCGCGCTTCTGGAGAGTTAGGCGCGATCGCCATATTAGAAGTTATCGACAAGTTAACTACAGCCATCTCAGAACATAGCAATTTTTAGTTTCATGCTTGTTGCGTAATATTTAATTACTAGAAAAGTTATTAGCTATTAGCAAATCAAGGCTGATGGCTGATAGCCAAAATAATAGAAACTAATCGAAAAAAAATTAATTTACTGCTCAAAATTAGCATGAAACTAAATCCGCCCACCGCAAGTACTCTCTCATAAAAATAACGACTCCTGTACTGGCAAGGCACTGCCTTGCCCTTCTGACTTTATCCTCATTGGCTTAAGGACAAGTGCGAAGCGGTACCTTAGGGCTGACTTCTGACTTCTGACTTCTGACTTCTGACTTACGTCACCTTAAAGTGTTCTATCTGAACAGGATTTAGTATGACCCGTATGTCGATCGTCATTTGTCCTGGTATTCATTCTCCTCAATTGACGGAAGGCTTTGTTCGAGCAATTGAAAACAGTGTTGGACAAAAAAATTATTTAATTTTACCAACCGAGCAATATTTACCCTATTCGGCGATCGCCATCACTCAATGGTTAAACCAACAGCAGCTAGCTAAAACCCAACCATTATCTTTCATTGCCTTTAGTGCAGGCGTTGTCGGGGGAATTGGTGCAGCTAAAAGATGGCAGTTGCAGGGTGGCAAGATTAATCACTTTATTGCTTTTGACGGTTGGGGAATGCCTTTGCTGGGTGATTTTCCTATTTATCGCGTTAGTCATGATTACTTTACTCATTGGAGTTCAGGAATCTTAGGTGCAGGACAAGGAGGATTTTACGCCGATCCTTTAGTGGAACATTTAGATTTATGGCGATCGCCTGAAAATTGTTCAGGATGGCAGATAATTAGTTCAGGTTGGAAAATTCGAGATACCTTGACCAATTATTTAACTAATGTCTTAAATTCTTAACATTAACTCTGGATGTTGGCTACAGATAAAACTGACGTTAATCTTCTAAACTGTATATTTTCATGTGTTTTTCGCAACTGTTTATCGACATTAAGAGCAATTTAACTTTATAGTTAAAAACTTAAGCATAAAAATTACTGCTGATTTTTGTTGCAGATTAGACAGTAAATTTTACAATGAAAGAATAAGCAAATTAGACGGATAGCAAGCGTGGTATCTACAAGTATTTCCAAAAGCTCACAATCAATCCAAATCCCTCAACGTCGCACAGGTGCGTATGCTTTAATGGACAGCCTGCGCTGTCATGGTGTCAAGCATATCTTTGGCTATCCTGGCGGGGCAATACTCCCAATTTATGACGAGTTATATCGTTTTGAAGCCAGGGGAGAAGTTCAACATATTTTGGTGCGTCATGAACAGGCCGCGTCCCACGCAGCAGATGGCTATGCTCGCGCTACAGGGAAAGTAGGAGTTTGTTTTGCCACTTCTGGCCCAGGGGCTACTAACCTAGTTACAGGTATTGCTACGGCTCATCTGGATTCAATTCCGATGGTAGTAATTACAGGACAGGTAACTCGGGCTGCGATCGGCACTGACGCTTTTCAGGAAATAGATATTTTTGGCATAACCACTCCTATAGTCAAAAATTCTTATGTGGTGCGTCATGCTAAAGACATGGCGAGAATTGTGGCTGAAGCTTTTCATATCGCCAGTACTGGTCGTCCTGGACCAGTCTTAATCGATATCCCCAAAGATGTTGGTAATGAAGAATGTGATTATATACCCGTACCGCCAGGAAAAGTTAATCTCAGGGGATACAAGCCGACAGTTAAGGGGAACCCACGTCAAATTAATGCTGCTTTGAGACTAATTAGTCAATCAAAAAGACCCCTGATGTATGTTGGCGGTGGTGCAGTTGCTTCGGATGCTCATGCTCAAATTAAGGAATTAGCCGAAAAATTCCAGATTCCTGTAACCACAACTCTCATGGGACTAGGAGCTTTTGATGAACACAATCCTCTGGCAGTGGGAATGTTGGGAATGCACGGTACGGCTTATGCTAACTTTGCCGTAAGCGAATGTGACTTGTTGATTGCTATTGGTGCTAGATTTGACGATCGCGTTACTGGTAAATTAGATGAGTTTGCTAGTCGTTCTAAAGTAATCCACATTGACATCGATCCTGCGGAAGTTGGCAAAAATCGTACTCCTGATGTCCCAATTGTGGGCGACGTGCGTAAAGTGCTAGAACAGCTGCTCAAAAGAGCGAAAGAAGAAGACTTTGGCTCAAACTCTGGCATGACTAAATCTTGGTTAGAGCAGATAAATCACTGGCGCGAACAATATCCTTTGACCGCACCTCATCCCGAAGAGGGTTTGTCACCCCAAGAAGTAATTGTCGAACTAAACAATCAAGCACCACAGGCTTTTTATACTACTGACGTGGGACAGCATCAAATGTGGGCAGCTCAGTTTTTGAAAAATGGTCCTCGTCGTTGGATTTCCAGCGCAGGTTTAGGCACTATGGGCTACGGTTTGCCGTCTGCTATGGGTGTTAAGGTAGCGATTCCCGATGAAGAAACTATTTGTATCAGTGGTGATGCCAGTTTCCAAATGAATCCTCAAGAGTTGGGAACTTTGGCGCAGTTTGGTATTAACGTCAAAACCGTGATTATTAATAACGGTTGGCAGGGAATGGTACGTCAGTGGCAGCAAAACTTTTTTGGTGAGCGATATTCTTCCTCTAATATGGAAGTGGGTGCGCCAGATTTTGTCATGTTAGCTCAAGCTTATGGTATCAAAGGCATGATCGTGCGCGATCGCGCTGAATTATTTAGTGCTATTGCCGAAATGTTAGCTTATGAAGGGCCAGTATTAATGGACGTGCGTGTTACCAAAGACGAAAATTGCTACCCAATGATTGCCCCTGGTAAAAGCAATGCTCATATGTTGGGTTTACCTGAGAAAGAACAGCCTGCGGCTGAGTTTATTAACTGTCGTGAGTGCGGTACAACTAATCCTACCGCCAACAAGTTCTGTCCTGAATGCGGTAGTCAATTGTAATTCTCAATTTAATCATACTTTGGGCAAGCGATGGTTCTATCTAGGGCGATCGCTTGTTATTTTTAGTTGGCTTGATTCCTAAGCACTTGATTCCTAAGCATATTTCTAGGTTAGAATTACCCAGATAACTGACTGTAGTACTGATTCAGCGTTGGCTAAACAATCCTCGAATCAACGTCCATCAAATTTATAAGTCCTTGGTCAAAGCTGCACTCATCAATGGTTGGAAGTTACTTCATTGCCCATTGGTCACAAGTTAAGGAAATTAGAAAAAAGTCAAGAGAAAAACCAAATCATGTAAAACTCAGAGAGAGTAGGCAATTGAACGATTGGATTTCTCTATGAACAAGAGTAAGAG
>JBHJNW010000021.1:0-10489 GCA_050330395.1 Pleurocapsa sp. | reverse complement strand
AGGTAAGAAGATGCCAACCCGTGGGTGTACCAGCTGGTTACAAATGTGGTGCAGGTTAGCCATCCTCCGATTGCCATGTAGGCACAGGGGAAAAGCAGAATTCCTGACCATCCTACGAATACAAAGCGATCGCGTTTTAGCCAGTCGTCTACTGCATCAAAGATGCCGCGTTGGGCTGGCGCGCGTCCTACTGCTATTGTCATATTTTTTAATCCTCTTGCTTAGATAATATTAAATTGCAAGATCTATCAAAATGTACTTTATCTATCATGCCTTAGGTATTTATCTCAAATAAGCTTGAGAACTACCAAGATTTATAAAACTTTACCAGATTATCAGGTAGTATTGCCTGTCATCAGATGAAACTTTTCTTAAGATACCGTAACAAAATAGATTTAGCGGCAGCACTCAAGTACTTTGTATTAAAATAACATGAAAATACTGCTATCAGGCGAATAAAGACAACTCTTGACCTAGAATTTAGATTGCTAATCGCCAATCTTCGGTAAGAGCCATAAGTATATTTATTAGCAAAATTTTGACAAAACGACATATTACAACTTGCAGGTAGAGTTAAATACTAGTTTAAAGCAGACAATTCCCAATCTTTACTCAATCCACTGAACGACAATATAAATATAGAGGTATAAAGCAAAATTCCTTATGACAACTAATCAAACGAAACAACAAGCACTAAGACAGGATATTCTTGGTTCTCGTAGACTAAGCAATTTGCTGTGGGCAGTTATAATAACAATCGGCGGCATAGGGTTCTTGTTAGCTGGTCTATCTAGCTATTTTCATACCAATTTGTTAATTGTTTCTAATACGAGCGAATTACAATTTGTTCCCCAAGGAGTTGCTCTAACTTTTTATGGTGTAGCTGGGTCACTTTTAGCCACATATCTCTGGCTACTTTTGCTCTGGAATGTAGGTGGTGGCTACAATGAATTTGATAAAGACACAGGTAAAGTAACGATCGCTCGTCAAGGATATCCTGGCAAAAACCGACGGGTAGAGGTGGAGATTCCCATAAAAGAAGTACAATCTGTTAGAGCAGAGATTAGAGAAGGATTAAGCCCCAAAAGAGCTTTGTATTTGCGCTCTCAAAAAAGAAGAGATATTCCTTTGACCCGAGTTGGTGAACCCATCGCTCTTTCAACGTTAGAAAACCAAGGCGCGGAGTTAGCCAGATTTTTAGAAATTCCCTTAGAAGGACTTTAATTCCCAAAAGCAGTAAATTTAGAAGTTGCTGAAGTCGAGAGGTAAAGAAAATTAGGTTAAAAGACCCAATCATTTCTTGCTCTCAGTTTTGGAAAAATTGAGCTACAAAGGTCAATGTGAGCAAAGTAAATTGAGATTTAGGACATGATTCAAAAAACTAACGCCTGGCTAATCAAGATGTTTTCGTTGATGCTAATTAGCAGTTTGGTTTTAGGAGGTTGCGCTACATCAGCAACAGATATTTCACAATCATCCTCATCATCTGATAATCTGGCAACTAATCAATCACAATTGGCGAGCGCCAAAAATAATAAAGAAACAATGAGTAATAATTTGCCCCAGCTAGAAGGGATGGCAAAAGTAGAATTGCAGGTTAATGGTTCCCCCATCTTGATTGAAATCAATGGTACAGAGGCACCAACAACTGCGGGTAACTTCGTTGATTTAGTCAATCAGGGTGTTTACGACGGATTGGTGTTTCACCGAGTGATTCCTGGTTTTGTGGCTCAAGGTGGAGATCCGCAAGGAAAAGATCCCAACTTCCGTGGACAATTAGGGACGGGTGGCTTTAGCGATCCAGAAACTGGTTCAGAAAGACGCATTCCCTTAGAAATCAAGTTAGAGGGAGAGGATAAGCCTACCTATAGTAAGGCAAAACTGACTGGTTCTTCTGTAGTCCTCAAACACGATCGCGGCGTCATTGCCATGGCTCGTTCTGCTATGCCCGATTCTGCTTCTTCTCAGTTCTATATTGCCCTAGAAGAATTACCTTCCTTAGATGGAGACTATGCTGTTTTTGGCAAAGTGATCGAGGGAATGGACGTAGTTGACGACATTAAGCAAGGCGATCGCCTTGCTACAGCTAAAGTGATAGAAGGGTTAGAAAACCTAAAGAAATAAACAGGTTTTAATTTTTGCTGGTGAGCCTCTCATTTAACGTTTTTAAACCTAAAGCTCATAAATTTAAAACCCTATGGATGTGGTTGTTACTGGGATAGGATTAATATCCTGTCTCGGATCACTTCAATCAACTTGGTCGAGTATTTTACAGGGCAAGTCAGGGATTAGATCGCGACAGCTTTTTGAGGCACTCCCCTCTTATCCTATAGGATTAATTAATTCTCGACCAAGCAGAATAGATGATTTAACCCAAAAGATCTTGGTTGATGCTTTAAAAGATGCCCAACTCCCACCTCCACTTGCCGAATGTGGTGTGGTTATCGGCTCTAGTCGTAGCTGTCAGGCAACCTGGGAGAAATTAGCCAGCCATGCCCAGAACGGTAAATGGAGTAACTTAGCCCCTGATTGGTTACAGACTTTACCTCATCAACCAGCAGTGATCACAGCTAATTATATACAAACTACTGCTCCTGTATTATCACCTATGGCTGCTTGTGCCACAGGAATTTGGGCATTAGCTAGAGGCTATGAGCTAATCAAAACAGGTAGATGCGAAAAAGCGATCGCTGGTGCTGTAGAAGCTCCCATTAGCTCCCTGACTTTGGCAGCTTTTGCACAGATGGGTGCATTAGCAAATACGGGCTGTTATCCCTTTGATCAAACGCGAGAAGGGTTAGTGTTAAGCGAAGGAGGAGCGATATTTGTTTTAGAAACAGCAGAATCAGCCGCCCGTCGTCAAGCCAAGATCTACGGTAAAATTCTCGGCTTTGGTTTTACCTGTGATGCCTACCATATCAGCACACCTCAAGCAGTTAATGGTAGTGCGACGAGAGCAATCAAACAATCATTGAAGCGGAGTGGATTAGAAGCTAAAGCGATTGATTATATTCAAGCTCACGGTACTAGTACAACTTTGAACGATCGCCATGAAGCGCAGTTGATTGAGCAGATATTCCCTCAAAAGGTGGCGATCGGCTCTACTAAAGGAGCAACAGGTCATACTTTGGGTGCATCGGGAGCAATTAGTACTGCCTTGACTCTTATGGCAATAAAACATAGTTACTTACCTCCCTGCATAGGGTTGAAAAATTCGGAATTTAAGCTTAATTTAGTTACCCAAGCCGAAAAAACCGCAATCAATCATGCTATGTGTTTCAGCTTTGGCTTTGGAGGGCAAAATGCAGTAATAACCGTGAGTAAATAATTGATTCCTGAACTCAAGAACAAAAACAAAGTCTATCTCAAGACAAACCAACAATATTCTCGATTATTCTGCTCAACAGCTGCCAAAGTTTTTAACAGTCAAGAGAATTTGTCAGTAGTTCAAAAGCTAAATTCTGATCAATTCAGTAGTTAATATTCATTAACAAACTGTTGCAAGCTAGGCCGACTATTAGAGAATATAAGCTTAGTAACCTCTAAATGATGTCTATTAAAGTCAGCCTGTTTCAACTTAAGAGAAAAAAGTTAAGTATTAATAATGGTAGATAGCCTTAAAAAACCGCAATTTGAAGAAGTTCGCCCTGGAGTAAAATCTCCAGCGGAAGAGACTATTCTCACTCCTCGCTTTTACACAACCGATTTTGAAGAGATGGCTAATATGGACATCTCTCTCAACGAAGCTGAACTCCAAGCAATCCTCGAAGAGTTTCGCGTTGATTATAACCGTCATCACTTTGTCCGAGATGAGCAGTTCCAAAAGTCTTGGGACAACATCAGTGGTGAGACTCGCAAACTATTCATTGAATTTTTAGAACGTTCTTGTACGGCTGAATTTTCAGGCTTTCTACTGTACAAAGAATTAGGCAGACGCTTAAAAGGAAAAAGTCCTGTCTTAGCGGAAATTTTTACGCTCATGTCCAGAGATGAAGCTCGTCATGCTGGCTTTTTAAACAAAGCCTTGTCTGACTTTAATCTTTCTCTGGATTTAGGATTTCTAACCAAAAGCCGTAAGTACACTTTCTTCAAGCCTAAGTTTATTTTTTACGCGACTTATCTTTCTGAAAAGATCGGTTACTGGCGTTACATCACTATTTTTCGACATCTACAGCAGCACCCAGAAAACGAAATTTACCCTATTTTCAGCTTTTTTGAAAACTGGTGTCAGGATGAAAACCGTCATGGCGACTTCTTCGATGCCATCATGAAATCTCAGCCTCAGTTTCTCAATGATTGGAGAGCAAGACTGTGGAGTCGCTTCTTTTTACTTTCCGTGTTTGCAACGATGTATTTGAATGACGTACAGCGTTCTGGATTTTATCAGTCTTTGGGCTTGGATGCTCGCGAGTATGATAAATATGTGATTAAACAAACTAACGAAACTGCTGGACGAGTATTTCCGATAATTTTAGATGTAGAACATCCTAATTTTTATCAGCGTTTAGAGAAATGCGTGGTTAACAATCAGAAACTAACTCAAATTGCTAGCTCTGATGTGCCTGCACCACTCAAGCTTATAAGAAAACTGCCTTACTACATTTCCAACGGCGTAGAGTTAATCAAAATGTATCTAGTTAAGCCAATTCGCGTAGATAACCTAGCTAATACGGTTCGTTAAAACATCTCTTTAGTGGCTGTTTGATTTTTAGTCCTGTTCTTGAGCAGGGCTTTTTTGTATTTTGCTAAAACATGCTGTTCAAAGACGAGTAATAGCGATGCTCCTACACTCTACTCGATATTAGAGCAAATATTACAGAAAAATTTAAGGACATTAGAGTAAAAAAATGTGCAAAATATAGTACCGTTAACCTCATTTGCCCAAAATAAATATGATGAAGCTGCGCGAATTATTAGCTAAGGTAAATCTCCAGCAACCAGAACATACTGCTTTGGATTTAGAAGTGAATCGAGTTTGCACCAATTCCCATGCTTGTAAACAAGGGGATTTATTTATCGGAATGCCTGGAACTAGGGTAGATGGAGGAGAATTCTGGCGCAGTGCGATGGGACAAGGAGCGATCGCTGCTGTAGTAACTCCCCAGGCTGCGAATAAACAACCCCCCAGTCAAGATGTCTGTGTAATTCAAACGCAAGATATGATCGCTACCTGTAGTGCGATCGCCGCCGCTTTTTATGATTATCCGACTAATAAGCTGGGTATGGTGGGAGTTACGGGAACAAATGGCAAAACTACCACCAGCCATCTGATTGAATATTTTTTGCTTCAGGCACAACACCCTACGGCAATGCTAGGTACTCTTTATACTCGCTGGTCAGGGTATAGCCAAACTGCTACCCATACTACTCCTTTTGCCCTAGAATTGCAGTCTCAGTTAGCTGAAGCAGTAAAAGCTGGTAATAAATATGCGGTGATGGAAGTTAGTTCTCATGCACTAGCTCAAGGAAGAGTTAAAGGCTGTGGTTTTGAGGTAGGAGTATTTACCAACCTGACTCAAGATCATTTGGATTACCATCAGGATATGGAAGACTATTTTCAGGCTAAGTCTCTGTTGTTTAGTCCAGAATATTTATCAGGTAAAGCAATTATCAATCTCGATGATCCTTATGGTAAGCGTTTGATCCAACAGCTCGATCGCAGTCAGGTTTGGACGTATAGCGTCGATAATCAGGATGCTGACTTGCATACCAGCAATTTAGACTACCAGGCGACAAAAGTTAGCGGTATCCTGCATACTCCCGCAGGAGAAGCGGCATTTAATTCTCCTTTAGTTGGTCAGTTTAATTTAGCGAATCTTTTGGCAGCAGTTGGTGCAGCACTGCATTTAGGAGTAGATTTAAAACTATTAGCAAATAGCTTACCTCAATTTGCTGGTGTTCCTGGCAGAATGGAACGGGTGCAGGTAAGTCCAGAGCAAGATATCAACGTAATTGTTGACTATGCTCATACTCCTGATAGCTTAGAAAACTTGCTCAAAGCTGCGCGTCCTTTTATCAGTGGCAAAATGATCTGTGTCTTTGGCTGTGGTGGCGATCGCGATCGCACTAAGCGTCCTTTAATGGGTAAAATCGCCGCCGAACTTGCCGACATTGCCGTGGTAACTTCTGATAACCCCCGTACCGAAAACCCCGAACAGATTCTTAAAGATGTGGTTGCAGGAATTCCCGATTCGGTTGAACCGCTGATAATTAAAGATCGCGCCACAGCGATCGCCACGGCGATTAAAAATGCCCAACCTGGAGACGGAGTATTAATTGCAGGGAAAGGACACGAAGACTATCAAATCTTGGGTACAGAAAAAATTCATTTTGACGATCGCGAACAGGCCAGAATTGCTTTGAGCGATCGCAATTAATTAGTTAAAAGCTAAAAGCTATTAGCTTTTAGCTTCTTTATATTTGGGTTAACACAAGATTATTTTGCTGATTTTTACATTTTTTGACCAGTAATGATAAACTCTAAAGCAGAAACTTGCTTGAAGAATAAGACTAGATGAGTATTAAATAAGGTTTTTACTTGCACAGCTCTAAGGTTAACTTCAATTATCTACCAACAAATTTCTGAACTATGACTATGTGCAGATACTCATAAGTCAAAATTGTGTTAAACATATTTATGTAGGTAAGATCGGGCGAGTTAGTTTATAGCTATAGCAATCCTATTTTATTTGTAAAAATTTTTTGCAGTGCGACCATCTTGGTCGCGACCAAGATAGTCGGACTAAATCTCTTATTTCATTTAGGATTGTTATATTTAAAAAGACTTACTAACTCAAACTTTGATTCAGAGTTTAACCTTGCCGTTTTAACTATTACTGAAAAAATCAAACTTCTTGAATTTCAACTGCAAACAATAAATAAAAAGTGCTTAAGCATAAAGATAAGCTACTGTACTCAGTGGATAAAAATAATTTGTATCAGCCAATATATTTACTAGCTGGAGTTAAAAATTAGCTTTGGCTGTTTGTGTTGTTCAAAAATAAGTAATTCATTAATTAATCGGCGAATTATTATTCATAGATCTTTCAGTTGTATTTAAGCAAATTAAGAACGCAAGTATGCATAAATAAAAAATGAAAGTAAATCAGCAAGAAAATTATTAATAGGGAGCATTTAATTTATCGTGGTAAGCACAGCAAATACGTCCGACATCAACGCTAGGAACAATTCCCAGCAACACGCAAAAACCGCCAGACCAGTAACTCCCTTGGGGATACTCGTCCAGCAGCTAGAACATATTGCCAACGCAGCTAAAACCGAATCAGTTTCGACTGATTTTAAAATATCTTTAGACAAAGCCTATCACTTAGCTGCGGGTCTTGACCCATATCTGGAAGCCTGCACTACGGCTGAATCAAAGGCTTTAGCTAACTTGACAGCTAAAACTCAAAAAGAAGACTGGGGTAAGCATTTCGACGACGGAGCAACAGTACGTGCCTTAGAACAAGAAATGCTCTCAGGGCATATTGAAGGACAACTGCTAAAAATGCTGGTGTCGATTAGTAAATCGAAGCGTGTCTTAGAAGTGGGAATGTTCACAGGCTATTCGGCTTTGGCGATCGCGGAAGCTTTGCCTGATGACGGTTATCTGATCGCTTGTGAGGTAGATGAATATGTCTCTCAATTTGCGATCGACTGCTTTGCTGCTTCTGCTCATGGTAAAAAAATTGAGGTTAAAGTTGCTCCTGCGATCAAAACCATGCAGCAATTACTAGACGCTGGCGAATCTTTTGATTTAGCGTTTATTGATGCCGATAAAGGAGGGTACATCGATTATCTAAATCTATTGTTAGATACCGATTTATTAGCCCCCGATGGCTTTATCTGTGCGGATAACACGCTGATGCAGGGACAACCATATCTACCAGAAAATCAGCGTCAAGAAAATGGACAGGCGATCGCTCGTTTCAACCGTTTTGTTGCCGACGATCCGCGTGTCGAACAGGTTTTGATCCCGATCCGCGACGGTTTAACCATCATTAAACGTAAGTAAACCAAAGGAGTAGAAAGGGACTGTACGGACGAATCTCCCCTATTTCTGACTTCTGACTTCTGACTTCAAAACATGGCACAAAGATTATTTATTTTCCGAAGTGGTTCAGCGATTGCCAAAAATATCGGTACTTTAATTTTATTATTGCTACTGCTTCCGTTTAACCTGGGAATGATCGTAGCGTCTTTAATTGGCAGCGTCATTTCTGGTAAAGGTATATCGCGATCGCCTAGCGTATCTAAAGGCGATCGCGCTCTCAATCCAGTAGAACCCAAAAAAATTCTTATTACTGGAGCGAAGATGACCAAAGCGTTGCAGCTAGCCAGATCTTTTCATCGGGATGGGCATGACGTATATTTAGTTGAAACACATAAGTATTGGCTATCGGGACATCGTTTTTCCCGTGCTGTAAAAGGCTTTTATACCGTACCCGTACCCGAAAAAGAACCAGAAGCTTACTGTCAAGCTTTGATTGATATAGCCAAGCAACAAAACATCGATCTCTTTATTCCCGTATCTAGCCCCATTGCTAGCTACTACGATTCATTAGCTAAAAAAGCCTTAGAACCCTATTGTGAATCGATTCATTTAGATCCACAAGAAACGGCAATTCTCGACGACAAACACACCTTTTGCTCTAAAGCTAGAGAATTAGGCTTGTCTGCACCTAAAGTATTTCGCATTAGCGATCCGCAACAAATATTAGATTTTGATTTTGAGCGTGACGGTAGTAAATACATAGTTAAAAGTATTCCTTATGATTCGGTACTGCGGTTGGATCTAACCCGATTACCTTTTCCAGGGATGGAAGAATATGTGAGTAGTTTACCGATCAGCCCCGAAAAACCTTGGGTAATGCAGGAATTTATTCGCGGACAAGAATATTGCTTCCATGCCACAGCACGTACCGGCAAAATTAGACTACACTGTTGTTCTAAATCTTCGCCTTTTCAGGTTAACTATGAACAGGTTGATAATCCCGCCATTTATCAGTGGGTAGAAACCTTGGTGCAGAAAATGAATCTAACAGGACAAATCTGTTTTGACATGATTCAAGTCGAAGACGGAACAGTATACCCGATTGAATGTAATCCCCGTCTCCATTCGGCTATTACTATGTTTCACGATCATCCAGGAGTAGCAAATGCCTATTTAACCGATGCTGAACCAGGAGAAGCACCTATTACTCCTTTGCCCGACAGCAAACCAACTTACTGGACGTATCACGAACTCTGGAGATTACTAAGTATTCGCTCTTTAAAAGAACTAAATGCCTGGTGGCACAAGATGAGTCAAGGAACTGACGCTATATTAAGCCCAGATGATCCTTTGCCCTTTTTGATGCTTCATAATTGGCAAATTCCTTTGCTGCTACTCGATAATCTATGTCGTCTCAAAGGCTGGGTCAAAATAGATTTTAATATCGGCAAATTAGTCGAAATCGGCGGTGACTAGTAGGGGCAGTTCGCGACGCGAAGGACGCGACGTAAGGAGCTAATCCTTTAGGGCTAGTCCTTTAGGGCGAACTGCCCCTACAACAATATCAAAATTAACTATTAATCAAACAATGGTCTCAACTAGCGCAAATCCAAATACAGAAGCTACAAAAAGAGCTTTCGATTTAATGTTGACCTTTGTTAAAAGTCAATGTGTTTATGTGGCAACTCGCCTGGGCATCTTCGATCTATTGAACGATCGCGGCGAACAAACGGTAGCAAGTTTAGCTAAAGCTACTAATACTGATACCGAACGACTATATTTTATTCTTCGTGCCTTGGCTCATGTTGAAGTATTAGAAGAGAAACCAGGAAGAGTATTTGCTCCCACTGAAACATCTACTTTATTAGTAACCAACCAAGAACCATCCGTGGGACACTTATTAATGCATCTGATTGAACCAGCACAATGGGATGCCTGGAAGGTGTTACCCGAAGCTTTGGCTAAAGGAGTAGTTCCTTTTGAACTAGCCAACGATAAAGGTGTTTATCAATATTGCTACGATAACGAGTGGAGTAAAGACACTTTTATCAAAGCGATGAGTTTTTTGACCAACTCTCAGGTAGAGGGGTTACTCGATGCCTATGATTTTGGTCAGTATGAAACCGTCATGGATGTCGGCGGTGGACAAGGTGGTTTAATTGCCAATATTGTTAAGCGTTATGGCTGCAAGGGAATTTTGTTTGATGTGCCAGATGTGGCAGAAACCGCCAGAGAATATATCAGTAGTCTGGGCGTAAATCCAGATGCCATAGAGATTAAAACAGGAGATGTTTTTGAGTCAGTGCCAACAGGGGCGAAGGCGATCGTTATGAAGCACTTTATTTCTGCTTGGAGTGATCAAGATGCGATGAAAATCTTGGCTAACTGTAAAGCAGCACTTCCTGATGATGGCAAACTAATTTTATTACAGTCTTTTGTCCCCGATCTCGACGAACCAAAAACCGAAGCCGATGGCATTATGCCTGGTATCTTTGC
>JBHJNW010000020.1:0-6071 GCA_050330395.1 Pleurocapsa sp. | reverse complement strand
AGGGCTAGCCGTCGAGCAGAAGCCGATTATTACGAGCAGTTATTATTTTCTCGCATACGCTCTCTTCATTGTGCTAAATAGGATTTAGCTTTGATTGAGATGTGTCCATCAACCAGGATTCTTTGTCCTTTAATTTGTAGCTCATTGTCTAAATTGAGTAGTATTAGCGTAGTCAACCGCGCTATAGTGTTTGCCTCCAGGAGTCAAATTCAATTCTAACTCAGAGGCGATTTTTGCTAACAAAACGAGCAATTGCCTCTGGTGAAATAGAATTAGGTGCGGTTAAGACTAAAATGTGATTAGAATGGCTTAAAACAGCGATCGCTAATAAGATTGCCGTGGAGTGAAATAAATGCTGTTTTTTAGTAGTAACTAGATTGAGAACAGTATTTCCGACAATGCTTAAAGATAATATTAAAAGTAAGTTAGTTAAAATCATCTATAATTCCTTTCGTGTGTAATGTTTTACTTCGCCAATAGAAGTAATTTAATTATTTACATACTAGAGAAACTAAGCGCGATCGCTCTTCCGACTTAAGATAGAAAACGATATTTATTTATATATATTAAGTTTAGCTCGAACAAATAAAAATTACCTTGAATTTTAGTTCGGTAAATACGATTTTTCTGGCTGGTTTCCCAGATAGTAGATTAATCGGGCAAACTACGACTCAAGAAAGATGTATATTTTGGCTAATTTTAATAAGTTTAAAGATAGTAGTTCTATTTGAGCAAAGAAAAATTAGTCTCTAAAGATACTGGTTGTGAATTTTAATTGTTGTAGATTATTTCTCAGCTTAAGTAAATTTGCTGTATTAGAACATTAATTATTGAATAGATTATAAATAATGCCAAGGTTATGTCACCTAACAATCAAAAAAAAATCGCTCTTATCTCGGTTCACGGCGATCCAGCTATTGACATTGGACAAGAAGAAGCTGGTGGACAAAACGTATATGTTAGGAAAGTAGGAGAAGCACTAGCTCGTTTGGGTTGGCAGGTGGATATGTTTACCCGTCGCAGCAATGAGACACAAGCAGACATTGTCAAACATAATGCAAACTGTCGTACGATACGTTTAAATGCAGGTTCAAAAGAATTTATTAAAAGACAACAAATTTTTCAGTATTTACCAGAATTTGTGACAGCTTTCTTAGAATTTCAAGAACAGCAAGAAACGATTTATCCTCTTATTCATACCAACTACTGGCTTTCTGCCTGGGTGGGCATGGAGTTAAAAAAACAGCAGTCAAGCAAACTTGTGCATACATATCATTCTTTAGGCGCGGTTAAATATAAATCGGTTAAGAAAATACCAGAAATTTCGCAAACCCGGTTAGAAATAGAAAAGCGATGTCTAGAAACCGCCGATCTGGTGGTTGCAACTTCCCCACAAGAACAAGAACATATGCGATCGCTTGTCTCACAACAAGGTAATATTACTGTAATTCCCTGCGGCACTGACATCAAACGTTTTGGTAGTGTTGATCGACACGCTAGTAGAGCTAGATTAAATATCCAGCCAGAAGCAAAAGTAATTCTGTATGTAGGACGTTTCGATCCTCGTAAAGGTATCGAAACCTTGGTGAGAGCCGTAGGTTGCAAAGAGGTAAAACTACATCCTGATTTGAAACTGCTCATAGTTGGCGGCAGTACCCCAGGTAGAAAAGACGGCAAAGAAAGATCACGAATCGAAGCACTTGTCAAAGAATTAGAGTTAGAAGCAATAACTACTTTTGTTGGGCGCATCGAACACACAGACTTAGCTTATTATTACGCAGCAGCAGATGTCTGCGTAGTACCAAGTCACTACGAACCATTTGGCTTGGTAGCAATTGAAGCAATGGTCTGTAGTACACCAGTTGTAGCATCCGAAGTCGGAGGACTAAAATTTACCGTAATCAACGAATTAACGGGATTATTAGTGCCACCGCAAGACGAAAAGGCTTTTGCTCAAGCAATTAACCGAGTACTATCTTATCCAGCCTGGAGTAGACAATTAGAAAAAGATGCCCGAAAAAGAGCCGAGTCGATGTTTAGCTGGGATGGTGTGGCACAACAATTAGAACAACAATACCTAACTATCTTGAATCAACAACAATCAGAGCTTTTAGCCTCAAAAATTTAAATCAGATTGATACGGCAAAGATAGTCACATTTCCCATCAAAACTTCCTTTAATTAAAATCATCATGAATTATTTAGTTACGGTTTTAGTAAACAAACAACAGGCTGAAGAAGCGTCCTCTATTTTACGTCAAAACGGTATCCCAGCCGACCAGGTTACGATTCTAGGCGCAGGCTATCAAAGTGCCGATGAATTTGGCTTAATCGATCCTAACCAACAGGCAGGTAAAGGAGCGAAAAAGTTGGCTTATGGATTAATTCCCTTCGGTTTTGTGGCGGGATACGTATTTAATGTACTCACAGGTATCCAGCTTTTTTCCTTTACCAATTCTCTTGCCGAGCATATTATTGGTGGTGTTTTGGGTGCAGCTTCTGGATTACTAGGCGCGATTATTGTCGGCGGCGGTGTTGGCTTAACAGTAGGTAGCGGAGATGCTTTAACTTATCGCAACCGTCTTAATGCAGGGCAGTATATTATTGTTACCAAGGGAACAGACGCTGTAATTCGTCAAGCTACCAAATTATTGCGTCAATTCGAGCCTGAATACATTCAAGGATATACAGAACCAGTTAACATTTAGCATATAGCTTTTAGCTTTTTGGCGAGAAGTTGAAGATTGATTAAACTAGTCAAGCGTCGTAAATTGAGTTTGCCAGCGGCTATAGCCGTAAGAATTACCACTCAATAATTTTGGTCCTTGGTAACTTATGGTAGCTTGTTTTACCACTTCGCGTAGATGCTTTTCATTCAACTGGGTTTCACTATTTTGAGCCATTTCAAAAGCGATACTCCACCAGCGATCGCTTTTGATTTTTAAGCAAGTTAATTCTATTTTGACGTTGCGATACATTTTTTGCTCGCGCCGTTTATGAACAGCCAGCCAACTTGTTTCATTCTCTAAATCAACCCTAAGTAAAGCAGAGTCTTGTAAATCCTGTTGACTAAACTTACACCACTGTTCGATCTTACCTGACCAAATAGCTGAATCGTCAATCTGACCAAATCGATAAATCCCTAGTTTTTGCTGTCTCAGCTTCAGTTCCAAATTTCCTTGACGCAATTTAAGATTAACTGCTTCAGGATCTACGGTACTCGATAAACAGGCTTTAAGGCGATTGAGCGACTGATTTTGGGCATACAAATCTTTTCTGATTTCAACATCCGCAAGTAATTCTCCTGGGCATTCTTTAAACCAATGCTGCACGATTTCTGGTGGCATCCCCTGGATAAACCAGCGTACTTCTAGAGTTGTTTCCATAATTGCTATTGTTGGCATTCATCATGATGAAACGCTTTAAGTTGATGTTGATGTAAGTCAGAAGTAGGGACGATTTGCCCTAAAGGATAAGCGATAAGATTACTTATTATTGCCTCATAATCACCTGTTCAATTCATCCTGCAAAAGATAGGCAAGTTAATATTAATTTTAGTAAATTTCATAGCTGTTTTCTATCAAAAAAGCTATGAAATTTTGGAATTTTAAGCGAGATAATTATCATGTTTCAAACTTAGTCAATAGTCGATAACAACTCAAATTATCTATATCGAAATAGGGATGTTATCTGACGCTTAGCTAATTAGTCTAAACTTAGAGTAACTTTATTCCTGATTGAGGACTAATAAATACTTGACGCTTTTTCACTGCTAAAAGGAATGAGTATCGATGTAATTTTAGTTATTTTTTCCAGGAGACAAATTATCAAGTTAGAGTCATGAATTTTGAGCGCGATATAAATTCCTACCCTACAGTTGGACAATTAGAACGAGAAGTAGCACAAAAAATCAATTCTTTGTATCATAGCCAGTTTGCTCACCGAGCCAGTCGAGTAGATTGCCATTTATTGGACAGCAGATTGATGATCTTTTTTGAGGATGTGATCACTCCTGTTGAAGAGACTTTAAAAGCGGCAGCTACTATTCACCTATTACAACAGGTTCGTAGCTTATTAGATGCAGCGATTAAACCGAAACTAGAACAGCTAATTGAAGACACTACTAAAGTAAAAGTTAATAAGTTTATTTATAATACAAATACTGAAACTGGTAGTGCCATAGCAATTGTCATTTTAGCCAAGGCACCTCAAGTTCGAGCTAAAAAATCACATCGTCGAAAAAATATAGTTCAATGCAATAAACCCCAAAAAAGATTTAACCATGGCGATGAGCATCAAGATGTCGAGAGTTTAAAAATCAAAGTTAATCTAAAGCCTGAAGACATAACATCGAATGTCGGAAGTTAAGTCTTGGTAAGACACTGAGCAAAACCGCACCATTTAATTTACCAAGGTTTTAGCGAAGGCGCGAAGACAGAGGTATGAAGTAGGAAGTTAATTCTTCCTTAAGTATTCAAACTTCGCGCTTTCGTTGAGTACTTGTATCAAACAAGGCACAACCTTGAGCAAGGCAAAATGTTTAATGTTTAATTTAATAAAGCAATGAAAAAAACCAGTCCAAAAAATATTCAACGCCAAATCGCCAATTTAATTCCGCTGATCGAACTTTGTCTTGCGTTTGGCAAAGAAGCCAACAAAGCCCAAGCTAAATTGAATGCCTTACCCGCCAAAATGGAACGTTTAAAAAAACAGGCAGAGTTGCTGGAAGATGAAATGTCTGCTCAAGGTTATCCTGATTTACCTATTGTCGAGGGCAAGCGCTTTGGATCTGCTTCGCGATCGCCGGTTGAAGAGACAGAATTAGAGTTAGATTTTCTGGTCAATGATTTAGATAAAGTTTTAGTCGATCTTACTGGTTTTAAATATCAAATCAGTAATTTAATTGTGTTGCGAGAAAGAGTTGAAG
Source organism: Pleurocapsa sp. (assembly GCA_050330395.1). Lineage (GTDB taxonomy): Bacteria > Cyanobacteriota > Cyanobacteriia > Cyanobacteriales > Xenococcaceae > Waterburya. The sequence goes on along the minus strand of JBHJNW010000020.1, from coordinate 1,145 downwards.
CCCTCCAAGAAGAGAGATTAGAAAACATCACGCCCGAACGGATTGATAAATTACTAGCAAAGCAACATCAACAAAAGCTTTGGCCAGAAACGAGTAGCCAGCAGCCATCCAACAACCATCGTCTGCAAAAGTTATGGCAAAAGATAGCAGGCGATCGCCGTTACCACAAACTCGCTACCAGTACCGCCATTGTGGGAGGATTGATCTTCTGTCTGAGTGCAGTTTCTTATACTTCAATGAAGTATCAAATAATTGAACGAGGCAACATTGAACAAAGCCAAGAATTAGATGACTCTTCAGCGGATATGTAACTAGAGGGTTCGTGGACAGAGGCAGAGGCGAGCAGATAATTGATTTGCTAATTTCGGTTTAATGTCTGCTTTGCCAATTGGGTAACAGCTTGCAGAAAAAGTCAACGTCAATCGGTTTGTTGAGGTGAAGATCGAATCCTGCTGTCAGGCTTTCTTGGCGATCTGGTTCGGCAGCATAACCACTAAGAGCGATCGCGCTAATATTTGCCATTAACGGTAATTCTTTGATTCGCTGAATTAACTCATATATCTTTGCCATTGAATCTGACTAACGCGCATTTGAGCCACCAGAGTTTCGGTTGAACCCAAAGGAATATCTACCTCTAAAAAATTCACCATTAACTACAGAAAAGCCAAAAGGCTGGTTAATTAATTCGGCACTAGATTTTCCTAAGAGTTGTAGTGCTGCGGGATTAACAAACTCTACTATAGTATAATATTTATGCTTGACTTTTTATCAATAGTAATATTAATAAATTTATATTTTCAATGAAGAAACTTGATATGAACTAAGAGCTGCTTGAGTTAAAATCAAGTCTTCAGCTAAATATATTTGTTCTTTACTGATTACTCCCAAAATAAGACGTGGGTTGTCGCGCTCAACCACTGGTAGTAAATATAAACCCCTAGTTCCCATGCGCTCTAAAGCCGAACTAATTGATTCTTCGGGATAAGTATAGAGAACTTCTAAGGTACAGATATCTTGTAGTTGTGGTTGATTAATTTCATTCGTCGCATACTACGGGTACAGCGGAACGCTTACCCGCTAGTTAGACGAGGCGATAACTTTACGGCTTAGAGGGTTGTGGTCTTTCTTGGTTCTGAATATATTTA
>JBHJNW010000019.1:0-5422 GCA_050330395.1 Pleurocapsa sp. | reverse complement strand
GAATTCTCGAATTTATCGACTACTTTAATCAAACAATGGCTAAACCTTTTAAGTGGACATATAAGGGTAAAGTTTTGGCTATTTAATACTTGGTTTATTTACGCCGAGCTGTACTAGTTAATCAAATCTCTATTATTAAACTAGTAAATCCTGAAAAACTAAATATAACTACAGTAATAAATTGCTTAGAGGCTCATTTTAACCATAACTATAAGACTTTTGGAGCTTCTAAGTTACCTGTAATTGCTTTTTACACTATTTACTTAAGATTAATTCAGGAAGTAGAGAGATATAAAGGGTGTATGATAAAAGATTTAGGTAGTCATACTGCATCGGATTTAACTTCTAAGACGGCAGGAGATATAGAAATATTTGATAAAAAGAAACAGCTTATTGAAGCTATAGAAATTAAGCAAGGTAAACCAATTAGCTTACAAATGGTTCTCAATGCTAAAGATAAAATATTAAAATACCATCCCAGAAGATACTATATATTTTCATCTGCGGATATTCATAAAGCAGATGAAATAAAAATACAAGCTGAAATTGAACTGATTGCCAAAGATCACGGTTGTCAGGTTATTGTTAATGGTATTATCCCAACTCTCAAATATTATTTGAGGTTAATTGCATCTGTAGAAACGTTTGTTGAAGATTATTCTAGATTTGTAGAACAGGACAAGGAATTACAGGCTATTCATAAAATTCAATGGAATAATATTTTAAAATCTCTTGAATAAGCTGAACATTTGTTTTCTAATTACAAAAAAATATTTAGTTTAATAATGCGATCGCGTATTCTCTTTCTGTAAAAAGTTTCAATGCAGCCAATCTAGGTTTTTCTCAGACTTTGTACCGTCACTTGAATCCCCAACAGAAACAAACCTACTGCCACTACACCAAAGACTCCTGTACCCAACGCCACAATACCCATAACCATCGTCCTAACGGCTGCGGTTAAGTTAATTACCACAGGATTAGTCGAGGTAACAGCCTTAGTTGCATAGGTTTGCACCACAGAGTTAAATAGTAAATACAGACAAAAGGCAATTCCCCCCGAAATACTAGCAGCGAAAAAACAGCTTAAAGGCGTGGCTTTTTCTAATGATGTATCTAGCTTAGAATCATTTGACGTGTCTTTCATAATTTTAGTGGCAGAAAAAAGATACCCAGCATAAATTTCTTGCCTCGTGATCTTTATACTGTTGCTACAGGTGATTCTGTCCAGCGACCGACGGCTTGACCAATCACGCTTAATTCTTGCATTAAATCGGCAAAACTAGCAAAAGTTTGAGACTGAGGTCCATCCGAAAGAGCTTTAGCAGGATTGGGATGAACTTCAATCATCAAAGAATCTGCTCCTGCGGCGATCGCTGCTTTTGCCATTGGGGGGACAAATTTGGCGATGCCAGTGCCATGACTAGGATCGATCGCGATCGGTAAATGAGTTAGAGAGCGCAATACTGGTATGACGGCTAGATCTAACGTATTACGCACATATTGGCTATCAAAGGTGCGAATGCCTCGCTCGCACAAAATTACGTTAGAGTTGCCCGCTGCCAGGACATATTCTGATGCCATCAACAAGTCATCAATAGTAGCTGACATTCCCCGTTTAAGAAATACTGGCTTATCTTGAGCACCGACTTTTTTGAGAAGAGGGAAATTCTGCATATTTCTGGCCCCTACCTGCACAATATCAGCAAACTCTGCTACTTTATCCACATCAGCCGTATCCATGACTTCGGTAATAATTCCCAAACCGCTAGCGTCTCTGGCAGCAGCCAGTAATTCCAGCGCGCTTTCTCCATGACCCTGAAAAGAATAGGGAGAAGTACGAGGCTTATATGCCCCACCTCGCAAAAAGCTAGCTCCAGCAGCCTTAACCGCTTTGGCTGTCTGAATGATCATGGCTTCGTTTTCAACCGAACAAGGTCCCGCAATTACTACTACAGGATGATTCTGTCCAAAGGTTATATTGCCGTTAGGAGTAGAGACAACGACGCTGCTATGCTCCCCATTACGGTATTCTAGACTAGTTTTTTTGTAGGGCTTTTCAACTCGCAAGACGTTTTCAATCCAAGGACTAATTTCTTGTAGCTGTAAAGGATCTAAAGATGCAGTGTCGCCAACTAATCCCATGACAATTTTGTGTTTACCCACGATTTTCTCGGGAGTTAGCCCCCAATCTTGTAATTCCGCTTCTATTCTCTGAATTTCTTGCTCAGGAGAACCGACTTTCATTACTACAATCATGAATTAACAACCCCAATTTATTGAGTAGATTACCCTATCAGTAATAGTAGTAAATTTTTGTACAAAATGGCGGATCGGCGATCGCGATTATATTCTTCAAGGTATTTTCTCGATAGCGTCAAGCTTGAACTCTGAGCAAGCGATCGCCCTATAAACCATAGACTATTGCTCTCAGTTGGCATTTGCATCAGGAAAACCGCAGATGAGCTATTTTTACCTGTCTTTTTAAGAGCGGGATATAGCTTAACCACCCAAGCCATCCTAGTCTATTTTTATGCCTACTCAGGTAATGCCATTGATTGACTAATTCAATTCCTTTCCCCCAATCTTCAATCTCGCGCAAATTTTTAATGCCCCATTTATATGACGCCTTAATTTCTAACTCACCCGAATTTAACCTACTATTTTGAGCTAAAAGCATGCCTAATGAATCAAAAATCATTTCTGAATCAGCAAAATTGTCTCTAATATTTTGAATCAAATACTTTACTTCTGTTTCTGAAAGAAACATTAGCAAGCCTTCGGCAATAAAGAGAATTTTTCCTGATTTTGTTGCTTTTACCTGCTTCATCCACTCTAAATCCAAGACAGAATAAGCATAATATTTATATCTTGGGGTTTCACTCATAAAATTAGTCCATACTGACTCAACTATGGGCAAATCTATGCCAATCCACCGAATCAAACCATTATCTACACGAAAAAACCTGGTGCATAAACCTGCTCCTAAATTAACAACTGTCACCTGATGATGTTGTTCGATAAAGTTTTTGACAAATTTATCGATAATTTCGGTTCTAATCGCAATCAAAGCTTGATTGATTGGAGAATCATGTTTAGAAAAATCATAATTGATGCGATCAACAATTTCAACCGATTTATAATCTTTAATAATTCCATCTTGTCTTTTAGTTTCAAGACTTCTAAAATATGTAGTAACCAAAAGGGTTTGAGAAATTTCTTGCAAGTCAGCAACATTGAGCGAATTTTCCATTATTGAATTTTTATTTTGCGTTCAGCTTAAATCAGCAGACCTACTGACAGTTAATTAAGTTGCAGTTATTAGCATCTTGGCTCAAATAATTAATTTGAATTATCTATGCTTAAAGTTCCGTCACGGGATGCTGATCGTCTATGATCTTAACTACCCTGGCTTCTAGATGGCCGAGAATGCTAATTTTTGAGTCGAAATGGGAGGAATAATCATTCTATATTGTCAAAATTGTCAAGCAAGCAGCGCTCAAAGTTAAACATCAACCTAAAAATGCCTTGGATAATTTTTTTGATCGTCTCATTACTAATCGTTAAGATTTGAGGGTATAGCTTTGACCCAATGCGCATCTAACTTAAGTCCAGTCCAGCATCTGACTTAAGTCCAGTCCAGCATCTGACTGCTTGTACAGCGGCGTGTATTTTTACTGTGAGTTGGAAAGCTAAAACTTTAATTAAGCTAAATTAGAAAATTATTTGTTTTCTTTAGACTATTAGAGTACATTTGAAATTAAATTAATAGAATGAACAAAATTATTGTGACCAAGATGATAATTATTGTCACCGTAAACTGCCTCGACTTCTAAGTTCAACCAAATACACTAAATATGTAACCATCCTTAATTATGATGTGATTGATAGTTGATGATGATTTAATTTATCTGACTTAAATTTATGTCTTAAAACTCAATTTAATTAATAATTGTAATGGATTGATAATTTATAACTAATTAAGTTTAGTTGGCAAGCTTCGCTAAGATTAACTCGTCGTCAGGTATAAGTATTGCCGACAGAATAAAGATCTTGAGCCAAGTTTGTAGACGAGAATAACTTTGTGAATTACAATGCATTACTTTGTCTGGAGACATTTGTATTGTTGATACTGAGCAACTTAGCTTTGAGCTATAAGTTTGGTGCTTAATACGAACCACAAAAATTCTAGTTTTAGGTCAATTTCATACTTCTAAAAACCTTCTAAAAACATTAAATGTTCATATCGCAATGATCAATGTTCTGATAGCTGACGATCAAAATTTTGTTCGCAAAACTTTAGAATCATATTTAACGCCAGAGCTAGACCTTAACATAATTGGTTTTGCTGAAAATGGCCAAGTAGCAATTGAGCAAGTGGCAAATCTAAACCCAGACGTAGTTTTAATGGATATTGAAATGCCTGTAATGGATGGTTTGGCTGCTACGAAAACTATTGCCGAAAAGTTTAAGGACACTAAAGTATTAATGCTAAGTATACACGATCGCGAGCAAGATATTGCTTTAGCTTTAAAGTTAGGAGCAAAAGGCTACTGGCTAAAAAATACCTCGCCACAAGAGTTGGCTGATGCAATTCGTCATGTTCACAAAGGTTATTTTCAGTTAGCTTTAGAACTAGTAGAAAAGCACTTTGCTAGAACCACAATACCAAACTCAGTCTCCAAACAAGATCTGGAACTGAGCCATAAATTAAATATGGTAGATACGGTTTTAGCTCAAATAGAACAAAAAATTGACTCTCTCGAAGAATTAACGCCAAGTAGTTTACATGAGACTATAGAAAGCATTGTTAAACATGAAATGGCTGTTAAAAGAGAGCGAGATGCTAATCTGCAATTTAAGTTTGATCGCCTCAAGCATAAGTTTGAGCGACTAGAGCAGAAAATGAATTTGGCAACAAGAGTTCAATTAATCGGTAATTTAGCTGTGGTTTCTGCTGTTTTGTTACTTAGCTACTTAGTTTTTATTAACTAGCTCACGGGGTGACAAGGAACTCAAAAGTGAGATGAGCAGTTAAATGTAGCGATGAGATGGTCGTTATTTAGGTACTGGAATCGGCGGACGCTCAACCGATATCACCTATCTGACCTGCTTGACTGACAAAACTAAGAAGCGGTAATGCATTTGAGTACAGTAAATTCACGCTTAAACTTCTTTTCCCGCTGACGCTTAGATGCAAAGGCAGGTCTAAAATTTAGCTAAGTAGATTGTTGATAGCTCGGCTCGCGTGGTGGCTCTAATGAGGCTTTGACTTTGATTGAATACTGTTGTAGCTTTTGTTCTAGCCAATCAGCAAAAAGCTGCTCAAGAATTTGACTCCGCAACGATTCGTTTAACTGTGGCTGAACAATTTCTTCGACTAAAATCAGATGAACGTTTTTGCCAATAATAATTGGTTTGAGTA
>JBHJNW010000018.1:0-5045 GCA_050330395.1 Pleurocapsa sp. | reverse complement strand
TTAGGGCTAGCCGTCGAGCAGAAGCCGATTATTACGAGCAGTTATTATTTTCTCGCATACGCTCTCTTCATTGTGCTAAATAGGATTTAGCTTTGATTGAGATGTGTCCATCAACCAGGTTGAGAGGATTGAGCGTGGCGATCGCGAAAAATTTAGCTTAAATATATAGTGATATTTAAGCTATTTAATGTCAGCTAAAAGCTATTAGCTTTTTGTTAAACAACAGAGAATTATCTATACTAATTTGTATTGATTAGTCAAAGTATTATTAATGGCTGCACCTTCTCCCGTAAATGAGCGATTTCTTGCCAGTTTAAAACAAAGAAGAGATAAGTTGGCTCAATTAATTGAGCAACCAGTTATTTTATGGTCTGGTAATCTAATTGGGCGCAATTTTCAAGCTAACAAGTTACCCTTCCGTGCTAGTAGTCATTTTCTCTATTTTGCGGGAATACCTCTAACCAATGCGGTTATTCGTCTAGAAGCTGGTAAACTAGAGTTGTTTATGGACGATCCGCTACCAGCAGCAACTTTATGGCATGGCGCAACGCCTCAAAGAGCAGAAATTGGTGCAGCAATCGGTGCAGATCTGGTTTATCCGCTGGCTGAATTATCAGCAAAAACAGCGGGGGCAGCCACTATAGCAGTACAAGACTTATTTACCTATCAGCAGCAATGCCATTTATTAAATCGCACGGTAGCTTTATCTAATCAGGCAGAAAGTATCGATCTAAAACTGGCTCAAGCTTTGGTAGAATTGCGATCGCGTCACGATGATCTCGCTTTACAGGAATTGCGCTACGCTGCTGCGGTATCAGTTAAAGCCCACAAAGCAGGAATGCGCGCTACCAAACACTCTACAACCGAAGCGGAAATACGCGGGGCAATGGAAGGGGTAATTATTGCCCACAATATGTCTTGTGCCTACAACAGCATTGTCACGGTACAGGGAGAAGTACTGCATAACGAGTCTTATCATAATCAGCTACACCCCGGGGATCTATTGCTGGCAGATGTCGGGGCAGAAACCCCTAATGGTTGGGCAGCAGACATTACTCGTACCTGGGCAGTTTCGGGTAAGTTTTCTAGTACCCAAAAAGATATTTATCAGGTTGTCTTACAAGCCCATGATCAATGTATTGCCAAGCTGCGCACTGGTGTAGAGTATCAGAATATTCATTTACTGGCAGCCGCAATAATTGCCGCAGGTTTAGTAGATTTAGGCATTCTTCAAGGCAACCCAGAAGATTTAGTGGCGATGGATGCTCATGCCCTGTTTTTCCCGCACGGTGTTGGACACCTATTGGGTTTAGATGTTCACGACATGGAAGATTTAGGCGACGTGGCAGGATATGAATTAGGAAGAAGTAGAAGCGATCGCTTTGGCTTAGGATATTTGAGATTAAACCGCCCCCTACAGTCAGGAATGTTAGTTACGATCGAACCAGGCTTTTATCAAGTACCCGCTATTTTAAACGATCCTGATTTTCGCGCTAAGTATCGGGATGTAGTTAACTGGGAACGTTTGGCGCAGTTTGCTGATGTTAGAGGTATTCGCATTGAAGACGATGTTTTAATTACTGAATCTGGTTCAGAAGTTTTAACAGCAGAGTTACCAACTAAGATAAATGAAATTGAAGATTTAATATTATAAACATTCAATATTTCTTTTATGGACTTGAAGATTATCGGATTTAGTTAGAAAAATCTGGTTTTGCGATCGCACGTTGGGAGTTAGTGCCAAAAGATATGACTCACCAGGGAAGAGAGGGATTAGCAGGCTGGATACGCACAACCTGGATGCCGTTTACCAAATGCGTACCTGAAGATAAGCGCGGTCAGTTTGTGGCTCAATTTGTAGATTTATATCTGGCTAAAATTCCTCTAGATGACCAAGGATTAACTCATGTTTCAATGGTTAGATTGGAGGTTGATGTTGATAAATATTGAGATACCGAATAAAAAAGATTAAACGAGATTAAACAAGTTCTACAGCCTGTCTTTGGACAACGATAAGGACTTTTCGATACTATGGAACATTGTCTATGTTGTGTCAGTTGAAGAAATAGTGAACGGGTAGTCTGCCTTGAAAAGACGCACCCTGTGTTCACTGCCTTCGGCAGTCACTATTAATCTTTTTAAAATCGATGTTTTTAGCATTTAAGCAAAAATCTGTATTGCTAGCCGTAGGTATCGCCTTTACTACTTACGGTCATGTTCAGGCTCAAACTAACAATCAAGACGTAGCAATTAACTTTGAAGCCTGGGTAGGCGATCGCGAATTTTCTTGTGGTGAAAGCTATGAGGGAGTCGGAGTTAATGAATCTACCATCACTCCTACCGACTTTCGCTTCTATGTATCTGATGTGGCGTTAATTGACGAAGCAGGTAATGCTGTTCCCCTCGAATTAAAACAAGACGGCAAATGGCAACATCAAAATGTCGCTCTACTAGACTTTGAAGATGGAACTAGTGCCTGTGATAACGGTACAGCGGAGATGAATACGGTGGTAGTAGGGACAGTGCCTGAAGGTGATTATCAAAGTTTACAGTTTACGATGGGAGTCCCCCAAAATCTTAATCATAGTGATGCGGCGATCGCACCTTCGCCCCTGAACCTGACTTCGATGTGGTGGAATTGGCAGGGGGGTTACAAGTTTTTGCGGGTAGATCTAGAAACCGAAGCGATCGCTAATGTCACAGAAACTAGCGGGGGACACAGCAACCAAACTGGTATTTTCCAGCATGAACAAACTACTCATCCAGATGCTGGCAGCAATGCTTACTTAATTCATTTAGGTAGTACTGGCTGTTCCGAGTCAGCCCAAAGCGATTTGTTTGGCTGTGCCAATCCCAATCGTGTCAATGTGGTGTTAGAAGATTTCTCTTTTGAGAATAATGTAGTTGTTGCCGATTTAGCTGAACTATTAGCCGAAAGCGACTTGACTACCAATGAAGCTAATACCCCTAATGGCTGTATGTCTTCCCCAGAAGATGCCGATTGTCTGCCAATCATGCAAAGTCTTAACTTATCTTCTGGTAATGTAGCTGACTCAGAACAAAATTTCTTTTGGGTTGAGTAGTTCTTAATCGCTGTAAGTTAAAAATTTAGCACTGTTAATTAACAGATTCATAGTTGTGCTACTTTTAACCACTGGAAAAATCTATACATAAATTTACACCAATTAATCGCATGGGCGATCGCATATCTTACTTACTGGTTGCTTTTGTCCTGTCTATTTGTCTTTCAATCGGCTTGAGTCAAGCTATGGCAACAGACGGACATTTGATCGCAACTGAATATAACTGGAATTTACCAGAGTGGACACCAAAACCAGTAGTTCCTCAAGATAACCCGATGACTGCCGAGAAAGTTGAATTAGGCAGACAGCTTTTTTATGAACCACGTCTATCGATTACGGGGGAATATTCTTGCGCCTCTTGTCATCAGCAGTCTTTAGCCTTTACCGATGGTAAGCCAGTAGCATTGGGTTCAACCAATCAACAGCATGCTCGTAATTCAATGAGTTTGGCTAATGTCGCCTATACTTCTGTGCTGACATGGGCAAACCCGCTGATGACTAGCCTAGAAAATCAGGCACTGATTCCACTATTTGGGGAACATCCGCTGGAGATGGGCATGGTGGGTAAAGAACAACAGATAATTCAATGGATGCAAAACGATCCTCAATATCGTCAAATGTTTGCCCAGGCTTTTACCGAAGAACAGCCTGTTAATATTAGTAATTTAACTAAGGCGATCGCCAGTTTTCAAAGAAGCTTGGTATCTTTTAATTCTCCTTACGATCGCTATCGTTATCAGGGAGAAACCACGGCAATCTCGGCTGCTGCTAAACGAGGTGAAAAGCTATTTAATAGCGAGCGTTTGGAATGTTTTCACTGTCATGGCGGAATTAACTTTAGCGATTCGCTCAAGCATGAAAATCTGGCATTTACTGAAACAGCATTTCACAATACTGGTTTATATAATATTGATGACGAGGGTAGTTATCCGCCACACAATACGGGAATTAACGAAATTACCCAACAAGTCGAAGATATGGGGCGTTTTAAAGCTCCTAGTTTGCGTAATATTGCTTTGACTGCACCTTATATGCACGATGGTAGCGTGGCTACTTTACGAGAGGCGATCGCTCATTATCAGGCTGGCGGGAGAACGATTACTAAAGGAGAATGGGCAGGAGTAGGCAGCGCCAATCCTTATAAAAGTGGGTTTATCAAGGGATTTGAAATTACCGAAACAGAAATTAACGATTTAATTGCCTTTTTGCAAAGTCTGACCGATGAAGAGTTTATTGCTAATCCTACCTACAGCGATCCTAACCCATCGTAGTGTCACGTCAAGTCGAAAATATTGCAAGATCAAGATCTATAGCTATCAAAAAAAAGAGTTGGTCAGCCGATAAATCATCTGCGTTTATCTGTGCGAGGCGAAGCTAGTCCTTGTATCTTGAAATTAGGATCTTAAATCCTGATAGTTTGAGGTATGGAACTAAATGCAGCAACTCAACTAACTCAAGCAGAGTTATCAGTAGCCATCATTAATCCGCGTCAAGCAAGAGATTTTGCCAAAGCAACAGGGCAACTAGCCAAAACTGATGCTATCGATGCGAGAGTTCTAGCCCACTTCGCAGATGCTATTCGCCCCGAAGTCAGACAGATAAGCGATGAATCTTCACGTCATTTAGAAGACTTAGTAGCTCGTCGCCGTCAAATCAGTGACATGATTACTGCCGAAAAGAATCGTCGTCGAGGTAAAACCAATTCGGTTCAATTAGATATTGATGAACATATCGAATGGTTAAAAAAACGACTTAAAGAGATTGAATCACAAATCAGCAAAGAGATCGCTGTTAATGACAACTGGAAACCCAAAATGGATTTATTGACCAGCGTACCTGGAATTGGCGAAGTCGTAGCCGTAACTCTAATTTCTTCCTTGCCCGAATTGGGTACAATCTCTCATAAATCAATCTCCTATTTAGTTGGTGTCGCACCTCTAAACAGGGACAGTGGCAAGTTTA
>JBHJNW010000017.1:0-8203 GCA_050330395.1 Pleurocapsa sp. | reverse complement strand
GAGATGATGTTGTTGCCGTAGAGTAATGAACCTGCTACTGGTTCTCTGATTCCGTCGATGTCCACTGGTGGTGCTGCGACGAAGGCGATGAGAAAACAGGTTGTTGCTGCTAGTAGTGTGGGTATCATCAAGACTCCGAACCAACCGACATAGATGCGGTTGTTGGTGCTTGTTACCCACTGACAGAAGTTCTCCCATGCTCCGCGGGTTTCGCGTTGCTGTAAAGTAGTTGTCATTTTTTTGATAATTGCTGTTTATTTTTTTTGTCTAGGTTCAATTAAGAACAGGATGTCAAGCGTTATAAAATGATGTGCTTGTTTTGTCCATATATACATACTAGCTAACATTAGTAGACTTGTCAAGTTTTGTAACAATATTCTTAACTGTCTCAGTTGAAAGTTGCTAAAAATGCTTAAGCTTAATAATCACGGTTATTTCAGCCAACAGAGGGGAGATATGAGTTAAATGATGACACGCCCTAATTCTCTCACATCAGTAACTTTGCCTTTTAATGCTGCTGCCGCAACCATTGCAGGACTCATAAGCAAGGTTCTGCCTGTAGATGAGCCTTGACGGCCTTTAAAATTACGATTAGAAGAAGAGGCACTAATCTGATCACCTTCTAACTTGTCTGGATTCATTGCCAAACACATAGAGCAGCCTGGTTCACGCCATTCAAATCCAGCTTGTTTGAAAATTTTGTCCAAACCTTCGGCTTCAGCTTCTTGTTTAACTCGTTCTGAACCGGGAACTACAAACGCCTTAACCTCTGATGCAACATGATGCCCTTGAGCTACTTTAGCTGCTTCCCTGAGATCGCTAATCCTGCCGTTGGTACAGCTACCGATAAAGCAAATGTCTACCTTAGTTCCTTTGAGAGGTTGACCTGGGGTTAGTTTCATATAACTATAGGCTTCTTGAGCGATCGCGCGATCGCTTGGCGGTAACTCATCAGCAATGGGAATATTCTCGCTAATGCCTAATCCCTGTCCTGGAGTAATCCCCCATGTTACAGTAGGTTCAATTTCATCAGCATTAAATGTAACTACATCGTCATATACAGCATCATCACCGCTGCGAATACTGCGCCACCACTGTACTGCCTTGTCCCAAGCTGCACCTTGGGGAGCAAAATCTCGACCTTTAAGATAAGCAAAGGTAGTTTCATCGGGGTTTATATAACCGCAGCGCGCACCACCTTCAATCGACATATTGCAAACGGTCATTCGTTCTTCCATACTCATGGCTTCAAAGGTAGAGCCAGCAAATTCATAGGCGAAGCCAACACCACCTTTGACACCTAGCTTGCGAATAATATGGAGAATTACATCTTTGGCAAAAACACCATGAGGTAGGTTGCCGTTAATTTCAATTTTACGTACTTTTAACTTGGCTAGAGCCAGAGTCTGAGAAGCCAAGACATCTCTTACCTGAGAAGTTCCAATCCCAAAAGCGATCGCGCCAAATGCGCCATGAGTTGAAGTATGAGAATCGCCACAGGCTACGGTCATTCCTGGTTGAGTTAAACCCTGTTCGGGGGCAATAACGTGGACAATACCTTGGTTTCCCGAACCAACATTGTAAAATTGGATTCCGTAGTCTTGAGTATTCTGTTCTAGAGCTTGAATCATTTCTTCAGCTAGCACGTCAACAAAAGGGCGAGCCTGGTTTTGGGTTGGCACAATATGATCTACCGTGGCGACTGTTCTTTCAGGAAACAATACTTTAAGGTTTCTTTCCCGCAGCATAGCAAAGGCTTGAGGGCTAGTCACTTCGTGAATTAAATGTAGACCGATAAATAGTTGAGTTTGTCCAGAAGGTAGTGTTCCGACGGTATGTAAATCCCAAACTTTATCAAATAATGTTCCCTTGCTCATATAACCAATTGCTGCTGATGGACTTTGTAAAGGTATCTGTCGTCTATTTTACAATTTTTATTTCAAGACATTCTATTGCAGGCTAAATATTATTGTTTATTATTCGTTCCTAAGTTTGATAGTCGGTTTTTTCCAGTGATAAGATTTAACTACATCATCCAACGGTGTACCTGCGATTGAATTTGTATAGTTACTCATGGTTTTAATTGCTATACCTAAAACTACTTCTAAAGCCTGTTGCGGTGTATATCCCACTTGATAGAAAGCATCAATTTGGACAATAAAAAGCAGCACCCATATTATGAATGCTGCTTATTGTAAAAATGATTAAAAAATCAGTTCAACTAATAAATTTGAATCTAAGCCAAAGATGCCATCTTTACGTCATTAGAGGTCAAAACTTCTTGTAGTTCGTCAGCTTCTACCGTTTCTTTTTCAATTAGCATTGCTGCTAGACGATCTAAGATATGGCGGTTTTCAGTCAAGACTTTCTTGGCACGACTATAAGCTTGATCTACATAGTTACGGACTTCTTCATCGATCGCTGCTGCGGTTTCGTTGGAGAAATCACGGTCAGAGGCAATATCTCGACCCATAAATACATTACCGTTTTGACGACCCAAAGCAACAGGACCTAGGCGATCGCTCATACCAAAGCGAGTTACCATCTGACGAGCTACTCTAGTTACCTGCTGTAAATCATTAGAAGCACCAGTAGTGACCTCTTCTTCACCATAGATAATCTCTTCCGCCAAACGACCGCCTAAAGCAACCGCCATTTGGTTTTGCAGATAAGAGCGAGAATACAAACCAGATTCCATACGTTCTTCACTAGGAGTAAACCAAGTAAGACCGCCAGCGCGACCACGGGGGATAATGCTAATTTTCTGTACAGGGTCGTAGTCAGGCATTAATGCACCAACCAGAGCATGACCAGCTTCATGATACGCTACTAACTCTTTGCGTTTTTCACTCATCACGCGGTTTTTCTTCTCAGGCCCAGCCATGACGCGATCGATTGCGTCATTAACCTCATCCATCGAGATTTCAGTCAAGCTGCGGCGAGCAGCTAAAATTGCCGCTTCGTTGAGTAAGTTAGCTAAATCTGCACCAGTAAATCCTGGAGTACGACGAGCAATCTTGTTCAGGTCTACATCTTTAGCCAGGGTTTTGCCACGAGCATGAACGTTAAGAATCTCTTGGCGACCTGAGTAGTCAGGACGGTCTACTACTACCTGGCGATCAAAACGACCAGGACGCATTAAAGCGGAATCTAATACATCAGGGCGGTTGGTAGCAGCAATCAAGATGATACCTGTATTGCCTTCAAAACCATCCATTTCGGTCAACAGTTGGTTGAGAGTTTGTTCTCGCTCATCATTACCACCACCAAGACCTGCTCCACGCTGACGACCAACCGCATCAATCTCATCGATAAAGACAATACAAGGTGCGTTTGCTTTGGCTTGTTCAAATAAGTCACGAACGCGAGAAGCACCAACACCGACAAACATTTCAACGAATTCTGAACCAGAAATACTAAAGAAAGGAACACCTGCTTCACCAGCTACTGCTTTGGCTAATAAAGTTTTGCCTGTCCCTGGAGGACCGACTAATAATACACCTTTAGGAATTTTTGCTCCAATAGCCGTAAAGCGATCTGCATTTTTCAGAAAGTCTACTACTTCAGTAAGCTCTAACTTAGCTTGTTCAATACCAGCTACATCACTAAAAGTAACTTGGGTTTTTGGTTCCATCTGTACTCTCGCTTTGGATTTACCAAAGTTCATTGCCTGAGAGCCAGGACCGCTTTGCGCTCTTCTGAGCAAGAAAAACAAGCCGACTAGTAACAAGATGGGGAATAATAGGCTGCTCAAAGCTCTAAACAACCATCCTTCATCACCTTGCGGTAAAACAGATATGTCTACGCCGTTGTCGCTTAAAATGTCAATTAACTGAGGATCATTGGGTAGGTTGACCAAAATAGGTGTGCCTTCTCGATCTATGACCTGCGCTCTGGTTCGATCTGCACTAATTTTGACTGTTTCTACTCTGCTGTTTTGAACTTCATCAATTAACCGACTATACGGCCATGTTTGACTAGTTTGGGGTTGTTTATCTAAAAAGGCAGTACCCAAAGCAACTACCACTATGGCTAACAGAACATAAAGTCCTGCATTACGCCACTTTTTGTTATTATCTTTGCTCACTCTGACAGCCTCCCTTAGCTGAAGATATAAGAATCTCTGTGTTTATTTTAACGAGTGTTGCCTTGGTCAAACTTCCAGGATTATCGGAGTTATTTTTGGCTGGTTACACTAAATGAAAAATGAAAATGGAATGGGACGGTTAAAATTTTGAACCTGTGTTTCAGAATCCTGCCCCTAGTGAGTGCAAGCCCTAATCTTTAAACGAAAAGGTATTGTTCCCATGAATAGTTCGATTAATTACAGTTTAAGATATGTAAAGATAAAGGAATATCGGAATTTATCGCTTTTTCATTTTAACGTTGTTAACTTATGTTAACGTTTCTCAGGAAAAATTGTTCAAATAATTTTTTTAAACCCTAGAAAAAAATTGTTCAAAAACCTCAGTGATTAATTTGCTTTTAGCTTATCTGTTAGATTAGTAGTTTCTCAGCGTCAGACTCAAAATTAATCTATTTGGGTATTTGGGATAGCGAGTGGAGATGTTGTCCGCGAAACTACTTCAGGTTACGATCTATTATTTTTGGCTATAGGCTTCTCATTTTAGGCTCTAATCCTGTAAAAATTCAATAATGTATGATCAATTGCTCAATCTAAATTAAAGGTAATTTCTTGTTGATTAAAAGGCAAGTTATCGTTAATTGCCGTAATTTCAGCTTGCTCCATCCGATTAACTTCACCTATATAATTGTCTAACAATTTAGCCATACGGTGGTTATAGAAGCGATGTAAACTATGATTTGCAGTGGCAGGAAATCCTCGCCGTTTTTTATGTCTGCCTCCCGCACCAGGATCGTACATTTTTATACCATTAGCTATTGCCCATTCGATTGGCTTATAATAGCAAGTTTCAAAGTGCAAACAATCATATTCCTCATGGCAACCCCAATAGCGACCATATAAATTATCGCCCTTATGAAGACAAAAAGACATTCCTACAGGGGTCTGGTTGTCTTGTTCTGTATATGCTACCACCAGTAAAATACGATCGCTATAGTTAGGATAAAGCTGTTCAAAAAACTGGCGAGTTAAGTATTTGCTACCCCAATAAAACTTGTTGCAAGTGCTACTATAAAATTGATAAATATCAGAATATAAATGACGAGGAATCTCTGAGCCAACATAGGTTTTAGTGTATAAACCAGCTTTGGCTACGGCTTTTCTCTCGCGTTTAATATTTTTGCGCTGGTTACTATTAAACATTTTGAGATAGTCATCAAAGTTTTTAAAATCAAGATTAGACCAGATGTAACCATGATGCAGCCAGCTATGAAAACCATTTCTTGCCATTATTTTTTGCCAATCAGGATCGACAAATAAAAAATTGCAGCCTGAAAGACGATTGCGATCGCAAAAATTATCAATTGCTGCCACCATAAGTTCGGTAATCATCTCTTCATCTTCGCCAGGAGCGATCAAAAAGCGATATCCTACTGCTGGGGTAAAAGGAGTCATGCCCACCAATTTAGGGTAGTATTCTATACCCAAGCGATGAGATAAATCTGCCCACTGATGGTCAAAGACAAATTCTCCATAGCTATGTCCTTTAATATATAAAGGAGCTGCTCCAATTAGCTGATTATTGCGCCATACTGCTAAATGGCAAGGTTGCCATCCAGTGCGAGCCGTGGCACTACCAGAAGCTTCAATGTTGTTGAGCCATTCCCATTCTAGAAATGGCGTGTTTAGTGGTTTTGCTAATTCATCCCAGTCTGATTGAGGAATTTGGGCAATTTGAGTAATCCAAGATAAAGAATATTGAGATTTAATCTGCTCGACCATAGTGGCATTTTTAGGGCTGGTGGGGTATCAGGGGTATAAATTTGACCTTTATTACTTAGCCTAATAAATATTGCCAGAGATTGCAGAAAAAACTAAGATTTGCTGATATTTGGCTAATTAATTCAAATTAATTGATTGATTGAGATCAAAAGTTTCCGAAAAATCTAGCCTTTTCTTTCCTGGATAATTTGAATTAACAGCTCGGTAAATATAGGGTCATCAATTCTTTTGACAGCTTCAATTAAAAGATCGGACTCTGGTTGTGGATCTTCTGCGGTTTTTCGCGGTACGGTAACCAGAAGAGAAAGATGACTGATTAAACGATCCAGTTCATCTTTAATTCGCGATCGCTTGGCAGATAACAAGCTTGCTGTACGACGGATCGAACGTTCCCTTTCTAGCTCTACCAATAAGATATCTCGCTTCGACGGCTCATTCATCGTTCTGTTCTCAAGCTATTGTTTAAAGCAACAAAATCTTTAGTTTAGTGTTAGCAGCCGACTATTTCCGTAATTCTAGTATTTAATCAATTTAAGCTTGACCAGACAGGTAAAATTTAGATCATTGATTAGTAAACGGAAAATTTGATTTGACTCCCTTTCTAGCCAGCAAAATAATGCAGCGTTTGACTTTAAATAGTTGGACGTTACTAGTATTGGCGATCGCTTTAATCATTGCCACTCCCATATTATTTGTTTTCAGTAGCGTTTTTACTGAATCGGGCGCTATTTGGGAGCATTTAGCATCTACGGTATTAAAGGACTACATAATAAATACTTGCTGGCTAATGCTTTTAGTTGGTACGGGAGTTTGTCTAACCGGAGTGGCGAGAGAGCAGCAGCAGCACAGTTGGCAGCTTTTCTCATGGTATTTGTCTTAATTTTGATCGTGTGGGAGCGGCGATCGCTGCTATGGTCATTTCGCTATTGATGGCTTACGGACAAAGGTTAAAACCTAACTGGCTGATGAAAACAGCCGTCAGGATTGCTGCTATGGGTTACGCTATTCCTGGCTCAGTAATTGCTGTGGGGATATTGATTCCTGTAGCTGGACTAGACAATATCATTGATCGCTGGATGCGCTCTACTTTTAATATTTCTACGGGACTATTGCTGTCAGGTACAATCGCCTCGCTTCTACAATTAGATGCTAATCATGGTTAACTTTAATGGCAAATGCCCGAAAATCTGGTTCGATACCTTTTAGCTGAAAATTTTGTCCTGGTTCCCAATTAACTTTGTTTCCCAAAGAATTAACTACAGCTTCTGAAACCAGAATATTGTTAGGAGAAGCAACGTTTTGTAAACGGGCTGCAATATTGACTACTTTACCGATAGCGGTATAGTCTTTTCGTTGTCCGCCACCAAACATTCCCACTACCGCCTTACCCTGATGAATTCCACAACGCATTTTAAGTATAGGAACTTTACTATTGGTTTTCAAAGCTTTGGCTTGCCAACGTTCATTGAGCTTTTGCAGATAGAAATACATAGTTTCGGCAGTGGCGATCGCTCTGGTTGCTTGTTCGGGACAAGTTAAATCTTCAGGTGCGCCAAACATTGCCATTACGCCATCGCCAATAAATTTGTCTACCGTACCACCGCGATCAAATACGGCTTTACTCATTGCTTCTAAATACTCGTTAAGTATTTCGGCTAAAGGCAGTACTCCCAGCTGGCTAGATAAATTGGTAAAGCCAACCAAATCGCAGAATAGAACCGTAATTCGACGGGGTTCAGGGGTTAGATCCAGCGAAAGTTTTCCCGTAGCAGCCTTATTAACAATTGCCTCGGGTAAAAATCGTTTTAATACCGACTCCGTCAGATAATAATTTAGCTGTCTAACTTTTTGTTCTTCAATTTGCAGCTGCTGTGCTTGTTTTTTGGTAGTTTGATATAGTTTTGCTTGATAAACGGCGATCGCCGCCTGGGAAGCAACGGCTTCGGCTAAATCAATTTCTGACTGGCTCCAATTACGAGATGTGTTATTCTGTCTCAGGGTAATACTACCGATAATTTCCTGGTCTAAAATTAACGGTACAATCATTAAAGCTCTAGCTTTCGAGTGCCAAGGAAGCTCATAGCGAGCCAAATTTTTCTGCTGTTCTAAGTCTGAAGATTTAACAGTTTTTTTAGTAAATAAAAGTGCCTGAAGAATCGGATTTTTATGAATCGGAACGGTGGAAGTAGTAGCCTGTTGCCAGTCGGGAGAATCTGGGATAATCTTTTGAGGTTCATGAGGATTATATAAGCCGACGCACTTAACAAAGCGATCGCTTTTAGTCCAAAGAGAGAGAGTACAGCCGTCCACTTTTAACGCTTCTCCTAACTCTTGGGC
>JBHJNW010000016.1:0-7476 GCA_050330395.1 Pleurocapsa sp. | reverse complement strand
GAAAATATTAGTTACGTTCATTGGTTTAGGCGAATGAGTTTTTCATGGTGAATTATGTTTTTGCAAAGCTACTGTCACTGTAAATGTAAAGTTTTGTCTCTAGATTCAACATTTCTGGTATAGACGTTGTTCATCGAGAAACGGATGTCGATCTTTTTTATCAGCTTTAACTTTAATCAAACCATGAGAATACATTTGTTGGTAATCAAATTTTTGGTGTTTAAAACGTCTTTTATCTCTATAGAATTTTTGATGCTTAGGGTATTCTCTTTCTATAGGGTAAATTTTTTCTTGCTCACATAAATCAGCAACACTATCATTCCACTGCCAATCGTTTTGAGGAGTTTGAGCAAACTGCTGCTCATTGAAACTATTTGTGACAACTTTAGTAACAGCGTCTCTGAAAAATCCCGATATAAAAAAAACCATCACCAAGCTACTAAAAGCTAATAATCTTTGATTTACCTTATTATCCATGGCTTAACTATAGATTAATTAATTTTGAAGATCGATCAACTGAGTACTGTTAGGCCATAAGCTATCAATTCCCAGGTGACAACCTTAATTTAGCTTTTTTGTCAGGATTTTGCCACTTACAGCAGTTTTAAATTGAATAGACTACGTTGGCGATTAAATAGTGTTTAGCTATAAGCTATAAGCTATTAGTTTTTTTAACTTTAGTCACTATATATTCCACCCCACAAAAAAGCACAGTAAGTCATGTTGCCTCCTATCAATCCTAAGCGTAGAGCTTCGGTTATGAAAAATCAAGGCGATCGCGCTTCCATACCTTACAAAGATCGTCGTGCTGGTAAATTTCGGGTTGATTTTCGTCAGGGACGTTATCAATTTCCTAATCGAGATGCTTGGTATACTTACTGGCAAGAACCCTACTATTTACTGCTGACTATTCCCTGGTGGGGATTTTTTGTTCTTAGTGTCTTATCGTATATGGCGGTAAATGCTCTTTTTGCCGCTGGCTATTTACTAGGAGGAAACTGTATCGAGAATGCTGCACCTGGTTCATTTAGCGATGCTTTTTTCTTTAGCGTCCAGACTTTAGCTTCAATTGGTTATGGTGCGATGTATCCTACTACTGTCTATGCGAATATCTTGGTCACTATTGAGGCATTTGTAGGCGTAGTAGGAATTGCCATGATTACTGGACTAGCATTTACCAAGTTTTCCCAGCCTACAGCCAAGGTAATGTTTAGCCAAGTAGCAACTATCTCTAAATATAACGGTATTCCCACGTTAATGTTGAGGACAGCCAACAAACGTCGCAATCAAATTATTGAGGCGCAAATAAGGGTTTATTTAATGCGGGATGAGATTAGCACTGAAGGCAAACATATGCGTCGGTTTCACTTGCTCAAATTATTACGTAATCAAACACCCAGATTTACTCTCAGTTGGACAGTAATGCACCCGATTGATCAAAATAGTCCACTGTGGGGTACAACTTCCGAATCTTTAGCTCAAACTAAAGCTATGTTGGTAGTATCTTTGAGCGGAATAGACGCAACCGTATCTCAGCCTCTCCATGCACCTTACTATTATGGTGCAAATGATATTTTATGGCATCATCGCTTTGTCGACGTGATTCATCCTACTCCCGAAGGTCATTTCTACGTGGACTACAGCAATTTTCATGATGCAATTCCTATAGCTGACAATGAACAGATGCTTTAATAACCAGAGAATTATAGTCAGGTTTGCTCATCTCTAATCGATGAAGCAAAACAAAATTACTTAAAATTAACTTAAAATTAGTGTTTTAAGAATAGCGAACTTAAACAGCGTATTTTATTATCTTTATATTATGTGGACTTTTGTTGAATCTGCCTTATGGTGGCTGTTGCTTGCCGTATTAATTCTTAGCCTGATCTTTTTTGTCGGTTTCTATCTGCGGGGTGCATTTCGCGATCGCATTAACTATAAAGTTAAGTACGCCTCAAAACCAGACGAGCCAGAGTTTCCTTTGATTCTAGCTAGTATTACCAACTCATTTATCACCAATGGTATAGTCACTGATTTTTGGAATGAAGCCGCTGCTATTCAACAGGCTCGTTTGGATGCAATCAGTCAGGCACAGCTTAGCATTGATTTTGAAACCTTTTTTATGACTCCTGGCAAAAGAGCCGATGATTTTGCTGCTGCGCTAGCTGAACGAGCTTCAGCAGGAGTTGAAATACGCTTAGTTGTCGACCATTATGGCACTAAAGATATATCAGACAACTACTGGCGGCGTTTACGGGGTGCAGGAGTAAAAGTCTCATTTTTCAATTCCTTTAAGTGGCGCGCTCCTTTAGATTATGCTGGGCGTACTCACCGTAAGCTCTTGCTAATTGATGGCAAATTTGGTTTGGTAGGCGGTGCGGGGATTTCCGATCTCTGGGATGGAGTAGAAAAAAGCGACGATACTCAACCTT
Source organism: Pleurocapsa sp. (assembly GCA_050330395.1). Taxonomy (GTDB): domain Bacteria; phylum Cyanobacteriota; class Cyanobacteriia; order Cyanobacteriales; family Xenococcaceae; genus Waterburya. The sequence goes on along the minus strand of JBHJNW010000016.1, from coordinate 5,044 downwards.
GGTTAGATGTCGAAATGCGTTTAGAAGGTGAAATTATCGCTATTTTAGCAGGAGTATTTTCGCAACACTGGACTTTTGGCGATGGTACAGCAGATTTTAGTCATGCCAAGTTTCAAGCTTTCAATAGTGCTGAGGATCAATCAAACGAAAAGGGGCAAGGTCAAAAACAACACTTGATGTTAGTGATACCTGGTGCCAACCCCAGAATACGCTTCTCGCCAATCCAAGCTTTTAAGTACAATAGTATTATCTGCGCCAGAAAGCGTATTTGGCTAGCCAGTCCTTATTTTTTACCTGACCAAAACTCAATCGATCTTTTAGTGGCAGCAAAACAAGATGGTGTAGATGTTCGCATCCTTACTACCAGCGAGCGTAGTGATAAGAAACTTGTTTACTATGCTTGTTATGAACACTATGACAAGTTGCTTCAAGGTGATGTCGAAATTTATGAATATCAGCCCAGTATGACCCATGCCAAGTTGCTATTGATTGATGATATTTGGGCAACTACAGGTAGTGCCAACTTTGATCCTCGCAGCTTTATCCACAATGAGGAACTAGATATCTGCACTGCCCAACCGAAGTTAATTGAAGGGATTAAAAATACTTTTGAAAAAGGCTTTGCCCAAAGTAAGCGTGTAACTTATGCCGAGTGGAAAAAGCGATCGCTAATTAAACATCGCATCTTAGGTAATGTGGTTGATTTCTTCGAGCGGCAACTATAAGTTTTGTTTGGAACATTAGATTGTCAAAAATTTAGTTCTTAGCTTTTAGCTTTTAAAAAATTGGTAAAAATCAATCTCCATCCACTTACTTAATGATAATTGAGGTTGGTCAATCATCTACCATACATACAAAAAAAATAGGCTAAAGTAAATTCAATTCTCCAGCTTAGTTAGGTGATCAATGTCAGTGTTCGATAAATTTCTCAGATACCATAAAAATCGGCGTATTGCTGTAACGCTAGCTTTACTAGGTACAGTTACACCGATCGCAGGACTCCATAAGCTATATTTAGGTCAACCAGTGTGGGGAATTATTTATCTTCTCTTGTGGTCAACACCAATCTCTCGCATTGCTGCTGCCGTTGATGCCGTATGGTATCTGGTTCAAGATATCGAACAATTTGAGCGTCAATTTAATGGTCATAGCTACTACAATTTAAATCTTCAGACTTCACTTCCAGTAAAAGAGATCGCAGAAGCCATGCGAGAACTAGATCGACTGCGTGAAGATGGCTTACTTACAGAATATGAATTTGAGCAAAAACGTCGTCAGCTATTAGATCATATCGTCTAAACAATGAACCATTAAAAACGATTAAATTCTATGTTTAAACTATCCCAAATTGGCATTAGAAATAAAATAGCTAACGATCCTTACTATCGTTTTCAATCAATACGAGAAATTGCGATCGCGGCTGAATTGGGAATTAAAATAGATGTTAATCAGGCGACGGTTGATGATTGGCTTAGGTTACCAGGATTGTCGATCCATCAAGCGCGATCGCTAGTAGAATTAGTCAGCATGGGAGTACAGCTTGTTTGTCTTGAGGATGTTGCTGCTGCCATTAGTGTTCCTACAGAGCGTTTGCGAGCTTTAGAACCTATCCTGGCTTTTGCCTACTATGATCGTCTTAGTCCTCTCAGTCCTGAAAAAATAAATCTTAACATTGCTTCAGTTGATGAAATTGCAGCTATTGCTGGAATTAATTTTAATCTAGCTCAAGAGTTTTTTAAGAATCGCCAAGAATACGGTAGCTATCGAAACATCGTCGATCTAAAGCGACGCTTGAATCTCAACAGTGACTTAACATCACAGCTAATGCACTATATCAGATTTTAAAACGAGAACCCAATAAATACTTAAGCAGGTAAGTATAAAAACTATCAAACTGATTACTAATTACTTCCGTTCTAATTCTTAGCTTTTATGTCTCAATCTGCTGATGCCAAAGAAGCGGCAACATCGCAAAATGAACCAATGCGCAGCGTTCATACTAATAATTTTCCTGAAATTCTGCGTCAGTTAAACATTTCCTTAGTAATTTCTACTTATCAAGCAGGAAAGGTAATTATACTACGTGCCGATGATCAGCAGCTCAATACCCATTTTCGGCTCTTTCAAAAACCCATGGGAATTGCCGTAGATAGACACAAAATCGCCCTTGGCTGTAGTAGTCAAATCTGGGAATTAAATAACGTTCCTGCTGTTGCCGCCAAGCTAGAACCAATTGGAAAACATGATGCTTGTTATCTGCCTCGTCGCTGCCATATTACAGGAGATATTGATATTCATGAGATGGAATGGGGCGGTGTAAATAAATCGCAATTGTGGTTTGTCAATACTCGCTTTTCCTGTCTTTGTACTCTGGATCAAAACTATAGCTTTGTGCCTCGATGGCGACCTAATTTTGTTACCGCACTAACTCCCGAAGATCGTTGCCATCTTAATGGTTTGGCAATGGTGAATCATCAGCCTAAATATGTAACTGCTTTAGGAGAAACCGATAGTATGGGTGGCTGGCGAGCTAATAAAGCTAATGGCGGTATCGTCATGGACATAGTTAGCAATGAGGTTGTTAGTCGGGGTTTATCAATGCCTCATTCTCCTCGCTGGTATGGCGATCGCTTATGGGTGTTAGAATCTGGACGGGGTAGTTTGTCTGTTGGCGATCGCAAAGCTAGCCCAGGGGGTCACGCTACTGGAAAATTGCAAACTATTACTACTCTGCCTGGCTTTACCCGTGGCATCGATTTTTATGGTTCACTAGCCTTTATTGGACTATCTCAGGTAAGAGAAACAGCGGTATTCAGCGGTATTCCTCTAACTGAAAAACTTAATGAAAGAATTTGCGGTGTTTGGGTGGTAAATATTGAAACGGCTCAAACTATTGCCTTCTTAAAATTTGAAGATGCGGTGCAAGAAATATTTGCGGTTAAAGTCTTACCTAATATCTGCTTCCCTGAAATTCTTGATGAGGATGAACAATTAATCGGTTCTTCTTATGTTTTACCCGATGAAGCTTTAGCAGATGTTCCCGAAGAAAAACTATCTATCCGTTAGTTTTGTTAAATTAAGTAATGTTCAACAAAAAAGCTAACAGCTAATAGCTTCAAAAGTTAATTTTAGCAAAGCTGTTGCAGATTAAACGTAATTTATGAAGATCAATTTAAGAATTTGGCGACAAAGCAATCCTGATAGTTCAGGTAAACTAGAAGAATACACCGTATCTGATGCTCATCCTAGTATGTCTTTTATTGAACTACTGGATGTTTTAAACGAACAGTTAATCAAAAGCGATCGCGAACCTGTAGCTTTTGATGTTGACTGTGGTGAAGGCATCTGTGGCTCTTGTGGCATGATGATTAATGGGGTAGCTCATGGAGAGCAAAAACAAACTGCGGTATGTCAGTTACACCTGAGGAGTTTTCAAGATGGTGATACAATAACCGTAGAACCTTGGCGTGCTAAAGCTTTTCCTATAATCAAAGATCTAGTAGTCGATCGCACTGCATTTGATCGCATTGTTGCTGCTGGTGGTTATATCTCTGTGAATACTGGTGCTGCACCCGATGCCAATTCTTTACCTGTAGCTAAAGAAAATAGCGATCGCGCTTTTGATTATGCAGCCTGTATTGGCTGTGGCGCTTGCGTAGCAGCTTGTCCCAATGCCTCCGCATCTTTATTCACTGCCGCTAAAGTTTCCCATCTAGCATTACTCCCTCAAGGACATCCCGAACGTAAACAACGAGTACTGGAGATGACAGCACAAATGGCAACCGAAGGCTTTGGCGACTGTTCTAACCACGGAGAATGCACTGCTGTCTGTCCGAAAGGTATTCCCTTAGATGCAATTTCATCAATGCGTCGAGAATACATTAAAGCTATGTTTAGTTAATTCTGATGAATAACTAAATTAATGTTTACTAACCGAAACTTTCGCTCAACAACTATTTCGATCATGTATAGTCATTCTAAATAGAAAACACAGGTAGATTAGTACTAGTTCTCATCATTCATCATTCAGGATACTAAATCCGATTGATAAGGTAAAAAAAATTAATCGTGAATCGCGATCAATAGCTAGAGCTAACTAATTTAGATTTTAAGGGTTTAAGTCGAGCAATTCTTTTAAAGATGAGTTCAACTAAAATTCCGCAATTACAGGAGCATGATCGCTAGGTTTTTCTAGCTTTCTAGGTTCAACATCAATCCAACATTCTACTGCCTGTTGGTAGGGTTTTTAGTCAGATAATGATGGTCGATCCGCCAGCCTCGGTTACGCGCAAAACCCCCAGAACGATAATCCCACCAGCTATAGTGTCCTCCATCAGTAGTAAACTTACGAAAAACATCTTCTTTGGTTGAGCAGTATTTTTACCCAGCTTTTGACCCCACTTTAGCAAATAGCCGCTTTGAGGACTTTTAGAGGAAAGCTTTACCAAAGATAAATCCACCGTACCGCCACCAAAATCGATGACTAGCAACAGTTCTCGATCCGCTGCACCATAACCCAAAGCCGCAGCGGTAGGCTCATCCAAAATCCAAATCTTTTCTACTGCCAAAGATTGAGCGATCTCCATTAGCCAGTGACGATAGGATTCAAAGCTATCAACAGGAACAGTCAAAACCAAAGATTCCAGGTTTGGCGCAATTTCCGACTGAAGACTGCTAATCAACTGACGTAAAAACCATTCCCCTATTTGCTCAAAAGAAATCTTTTGACCATCAAGTTCAGGTAAAAAGCCCTGAATATCAGTACCAATACCCCGTTTAAAATTACGAAAAAATCGCCAATCACTCTTTAGATCTAAACCGCGATCGCGCACTGTTTGTCCTGCCGTAATCATTTCCAGCGCGGCATTGTCTACATAAATCAAACTGGGAATTAGAGGAGGCAGAGAGCTAAACTGTTGGGATAAACCCATTGGTCACAAGTTAAGGAAATTAGAAAAAAGTCAAGAGAAAAACCAAATCATGTAAAACTCAGAGAGAGTAGGCAATTGAACGATTGGATTTCTCTATGAACAAGAGTAAGAGA
>JBHJNW010000015.1:0-13512 GCA_050330395.1 Pleurocapsa sp. | reverse complement strand
ACCCACCTAATGACGGAACGCTGGTAACAGTAGGAGATCTGGGAATTGATTTTGGTACTTTAGGTGGTTTCGATATTCTTTCTTCTCCTGATGGTGATAACGCTGCTTTTGCCGTTTCTAACTCTACCTTATATACTGTCGATCTCGATACTGGAATGGCATTTAGTATGGGTGAGATTGGTTCAGATAATCCTAATTTACAGGGATTAACTATTGTTTCTGATAATAGCGATGTAGACACTGAATTTAGTTTACCTTTAGAAGAAGCTCAGAGCGTACCTAAAGTTCCCGATACTGAGGCAGAAGGCAGCTTTGATGCAGTTTTATCAGGAAATACTTTAACGGTTTCTGGTGAATTTAGCGATCTGACCAGTCCTTTATTCTTTGTCGGCGGTGAAGATGGTGCAGGTAATCCTGAAAGTCCCATTCATATCCATGTCGGAGAAACAGGCGAGACTGGACCAATCCTACGTAACTTAGACGTAGTAGATAATGGCGATAATTCGGGTAGCTTTAGCGGTAGTTTTGAATTAAGTGCCGAAGACGCTGCTTTGATTGAAGCTGACAGGGCTTATATTAATTTACACACTGAAGAAAATAATGATGGTGAGCTACGAGGTCAGGTAGAAATTGATGATAATGCGGTGAATTCTGGGCTACTGCTCGATCTTACCGATATCAATGATTCTACAGTTAACTTTACTGTCGATCGAAATGCTGGGTTTGAAAATACTGTCGGTTTCTACGAAGTAGATTCCCAAGGCAATATTACTGACTCTGTATCTGGTAATACTATCAACGTAGGAGATGAAGGCTATACCGCAGCCGCGATCGCCAATCGTTCTGATATTAGCCTCACTGGTGCGAATCAAACCTCAACTGAGTTTACCGCAGAACTAGCGGGCGGTTCGATTTATGCACCTTTCTTAGTAGTCGATGGCACAATTGAACAACTAGAAGATGGAAACAGCAGCAACGATCCAGTCGTGTATTTCCCCTTTCTTGGGGCCAATTCTGATAATACAGAACATATTCGTAACTTGGGAGACAACATTCTCGGATTTGAAGACTTGTCTAATGGTGGCGATTTTAATTACAGTGATCTTGTGGTTGAATTTGATTTTGCTTAAAATAGCCCTTACCGTAACTAATTGTAAGCAGCTTTAGTAAGTAGGGCGTTGCTGGATCGATGTATGACTCTACGATTTTCGCTATGCAAGCAAATAAACTAAAAAGCTAAGAGCTAATAGCTACGAACAGATTACTCTTCGGTTTCACGTTGTACCCTTGTGGTATACTTCAAATCAGCAACGCCTTGTTTTATATTTTAAGCTGAGTCAGAATGAGCAGGGTCAAGAGAAGATATGATGTTAAATAAGCTACTCTCCGTCTTATATGTCTTCTGAACCACCCAGCCATTCTTGTAAGACTGATGCAGACTTATTTTTGCTCTTGCAGAATGGGCAGACCGATATCCTAGCCATTTTATACGATCGCCATGCTGCTTTAGTCTATGGGACAGCATTGCGACTGCTCAAAAATACCACCGAAGCAGAAGACTTGACCCAGGATATATTCTTGATCTTAACTAAAAAATGTTCTTATGACCCCAAGCGAGGAACTTTACGTACTTATTTGGGAATATTAACGCGATCGCGTGCCTTAGATCGTCTGAGATCTCGCAGCAGAAACCAAAAAAGACTCCACAATCAATCATTGCATGAAAGTGATAAGGTTTTGTCGGAAAGCCCGATGGTTGAAGTTTCTCAAGTAGAGCGATCGCATGAGGTTCAACAAGCTCTTAAACAGCTATCAACTCAAGAACAAGAAGTGTTAAGAATGGCATATTATCAAGACCTAAGCCAGTCAGAAATTGCCAAACAGTTAAATATTGCGCTAGGCACAGTCAAGTCAAGATCGCGCCGTGGCTTACTCAAACTGCGCCAAGCTCTAATCAAGTTGAAGGGGCATTCTTAGCATTATGTCAACACTACCACCAGAATGCGAACAATTGCTAATATCGGGTTATGTATTGGGAAATCTAAGTCCTGCTGAAGCTTTGCTGTTTGAAGAGATGCTGAGGGAAAATCCCGACTTAATCGGGCAGATAACAGCCATGCAACAAGCTTTAGATTTGACTTACATTGCTCCAGAAATATCACCACCAAATACTCTGCGCGATCGCGTTTTAGCAGCAGCCAATGCACAAAAAGTTAATGTTAAAACAGCAAAACCTTCGGTTAATCAGGCTGAAATTACTCACTCACTTCAGCCTAAATTACTCGGTAAAGTTTTGGCAGCGATCGCTTTAGCGACAATTGCCATATTAGGTATCGCCAACTATCGTTTGTGGCGCACGATTCAAACGCTTCACACTGATGTTGATTCAGCGATCGTTCAAAAGACTTACTTATTAGAGGGAGAAGATTTACCCAAGACAACAACAGCCAAGTTGATTGTTAATCCTAACCAACTAAAGGCTACTTTGATCGCCAACAATTTACCAGTCTTACCTCCAGAAAAAGTTTACGCTTTGTGGACGGTGGTGGGTAAAGATGTTCCCTATACTACCGACGATAAAGGAGCAATTTTGACTGCGGTTTTTCAAGTAAACAAATCAGGCAATTTTAAGCGAGAAATTGCTATTCCCCAACCACATCTTGAACCGAGAACAATTAGTAAAATGGCGATTACGGTAGAAGACAAATCTGCCCCTCAAGCCCATACAGGTTCAATCTTTATTGCTACGAGAGATAAATCTTAAGCAAGTTATAAATCGGTAAGGGCAAATGTCCACTCGCCCTTACTAGGTAAATTGATGATAAATTAATTATCCTGGGAATAGCTGCTTATCGGCTAAAACTGTCTTCTGGCTCAACTAAACAAACATCATGACTTCCATTCTCCAACAGCTTAAAGATTCGGTTAGCCAAGCTTTGGTGTCTGCTTTTGGCGCAGAATTGGCGGATACCGATCCTCTGGTTGCGCCCACCAATAATCCTAAATTTGGCGATTATCAATCTAATGTGGCTTTGTCTCTGGCTAAACCCCTCCAGCAAAATCCCCGCGCGATCGCCCAAGCAATTATCGATAATCTTCAGAACGAAGATATGTACGAAACACCAACAATTGCGGGGCCAGGTTTTATCAACTTTAAGCTAAAATCTAATTATATTGGCAAACTATTAGCTAAAATCCAGCCACAAGAGAGATTGGGTGTTGCATTGACTAAGAATCCGCAACGAGTCATAGTAGATTATCCCAGTCCAAATATTGCCAAAGAAATGCACGTCGGACATTTGCGATCGGCAATTATTGGTGAATGTCTGAGTAGAATTTTAGAATTTATTGGTCATGACGTCATACGTATTAGCCATGTTGGTGACTGGGGTACTCCTTTTGGGATGTTAATTGCATATTTAAAAGAAGCTTATCCTGAAGCTTTAAGCGCAACAGAAGATTTAAACTTAGGAGAATTGGCTACTTTCTATCGTCAGGCGAAACAGAGATTTGACGAAGACGAAAATTTTCGCGATATTTCCAGACAGGCAGTTGTAGAACTTCAGGCTGGAGATAAAGAAACTCTTCAAGCTTGGAAAATAGTTTGTGAACTGTCGAGACGTTCTTACCAAAAAATTTACAATTTAATGGAGCTATCTCCTATCATTGAGCAAGGAGAATCTTTCTACAATCCATTTTTATCAGAAACTTTGCAAGAGCTAGATGAATTAAATTTACTTCAAGAAAGCGAAGGTGCAATGTGCGTTTTTCTCGAAGGGTTTACTAATAGAGAAGGAGATCCTTTACCTTTAATTGTCAAGAAATCAGATGGTGGATATAACTATGCCACTACCGATTTAGCAGCCATTCGCCATCGAGTTAGAGAAGATAAAGTACAGAGAGTTATTTATCCTGTAGGTTCAGAGCAAAATAATCACTTTGTCCAGATTTTTCAAGTAGGAAAACGCGCAGGTTGGATTACCGATAAACATGACTTTGTTCATACAGAATTTGGATTGATTTTAGGAGAAGATGGTAAAAAGCTAAAAAGCCGTTCGGGAGAAGCAATTAGGCTCAAAGATTTATTAAATGAGGCAATTGAAAGAGTTCGTGCTGACTTAGAAACAAGATTTGCCGAGGAAAATAGAACCGAAACTAAAGAATTTATTGATCATACTGCTGAAGTAATTGGAATTAGTGCGGTAAAATACGCAGATTTGAGTCAAAATCGTACTTCGGACTATAGATTTAGTTATGATAGGATGCTGGATCTTAAAGGAAACACTGCACCATATTTACTTTACGCTTACGTGCGAGTACAGGGAATTAGTCGCAAAGGAAATATTGATTTTAAAAAACTATCCGATGCCAATATTGTTTTGGAAGAAGCTAGTGAATTATCTTTAGCAAAACACATTTTACAACTCGAAGAAGTAATTAAAGATGTGGAAAAAGATTTGCTGCCTAATCGTATCTGTTTGTATCTGTTTGAATTAAGCCAAAAATTTAATCAGTTTTACGAACAATGTGACATTTTAAATGCAGCAGAACCTCAAAGAAGTTCACGTTTAATCTTAGCCGATCTAACGGCACGTACGATTAAATTAGGCTTATCTTTATTAGGAATAAATGTTTTAGAAAGAATGTAAACTGTTAATGTTTTGAGAGACAAATTATTAAGCGCAATAATTTTTTATCTTTCAAACTATGCTCACCTGAGCGAGAACATTTTTTAAGATAATTATTAACAACTACCTTTTTCTACTAATCATCAAATCTGAAGCCATAAAGAAAAATCATTTGCGTTCATCTGTAGACTTCAATCAATGCCGAAAAACTTTCACTTAATATTAGTATCTTTACTTAGCGGTGTCTTGATGGGGTTAGCACCAGCACCGTTCAATGCTTGGTACTTTGCCTGGTTTGCTTTAGCCCCTTTATGGATCATAATTAGACAACAAAAAACTTGGCAACAAACAGCTATTCTCGCTTTATTTTGGGGGCTTGGCTATGATGGTTTAGCGTTATTTTGGATTACAGGAGTTCATCCAATGACTTGGATGGGAGTACCCTGGTTAGCTAGTTTAGCGATTGCAATTTTCTGTTGGGTTTTTATTACCTTGTGGGGTGCAGGTGTAGTAGTTAGCTGGGCGGTTTTATTCAGCTTAATTACTCAAAAAATAAACGACAAAAGTATGGCAAGCTGTTTAATTAGAGTTTTAATTGGAGTAGCTTTATGGTGTTGTTTAGAAACATTATGGAGCTATACGCCTCTGTGGTGGCCAGCGATCGCCTATACTCAAAGTCCACATAATTTGTTGGTTTTACAGTTAGGAAAAATATCAGGAATTAATACAATTACTGCGGTAATTATTGCTGTAAATGGATTGCTAGCCGAAGCTATTTTAGCTAGACGTAATAAAATTAATCTTCAAAGTAAAATATTACTTTTGTCTTCATTAATAGTTGTATTATTTAGTCATATATTAGGTTATTATCTCTATCAAATACCCATAGCAAAAGACAATTTAGCCCCGTTAAAAGTTGGCATTGTTCAAGGTAATATACCCAATGAAATCAAGTTATTTTCCCAAGGGTGGCGTAAAGCGATCGCAGGCTATACTTCTGGCTATCAAAGATTAGCTAAACAAGGTGTAGACGTAGTTCTTACTCCCGAAGGAGCATTGCCTTTTGATTGGAATGATATAGTTAATAATTCTAGTTTTTATCAGGCAGTAATTACGCAAAAAGTACCTGCTTGGGTAGGTGCAAACGGTAACGCTGGTAATAGCTATACTAATAGTTTATTTACTCTAACAGGCGAAGGAGAAACCTATAGTCGTTACGATAAATATAAACTTGTACCTTTAGGGGAATATATCCCATTTGAGTCAGTTTTAGGGGATTTTATTGATCGTCTATCTCCCCTAGAAGCTCATTTAGCAGCAGGTAAACCCAATCAAATATTTGATACTCCCTTTGGTCGAGCAATTGTAGCTATTTGTTATGAATCAGCCTTTCCCCAACACTTCTGGCGACAGGCCAAAGCAGGGGGGGAGTTTATCATTACTGCATCGAATAATGCCCATTATAGTACAGTTATGCCAACCCAGCACCATGCCCATGACGTGATGCGAGCGATCGAAAGCGATCGCTGGGCAGCCAGAGCAACTAATACAGGTTATTCAGCGATTGTTGATCCTCACGGCAACACTCTGTGGATTTCCGATATTAACCAATATGTAATTCACTCCCACACTATTTACCGTCGGCAAAACCAAACTTTATATGTGCGTTGGGGAGACTGGCTAACCCCGATGTTACTTATTGTTAGTGGATTATTAGGGACGATCAAAATTAAATAGCAAACTGTAACTAAGTAGTCGTAGGCGGAAATAAAGAAAAGCTTAGGCAAAATGAGATTTTTCTCATATAAGTTTCATAACCAGTTCATCGAAAATTGGCAAATTGGTAATAAAGAGACATCCACACCACCCTAATTAAGAGTGCGATTATCATGGATCGAATCATTACCCCAGCTATTTCCGCAGGCGAATATAAAAAAATAATGGTTTATTCCCATGATGCTTTTGGTCTGGGTAATATTCGCAGGATGTTAGCGATCTGCCAGCATTTACTCAAATCTATTCCTAATCTTTCCATCTTACTGTTGTCTGGCTCGCCTATGTTACAAAGCTTTCGTTTACCAGCTGGGTTAGATTATATCAAGCTTCCCTGTCTCAATCGTGGTCGTTCAGGGCAAATGGCGGTTAAGTATCTCAATGCAGATATTGAATCTACCCTCAAACTACGTTCAGAATTAATTTTGGCAGCAGCGAGAAATTATCAGCCAGATTTAGTTTTAGTCGATAAAAAGCCACCAGGAATCAAGGGGGAATTAAACTTGGCGATCAATTATCTAAAAAGTAATTTGCCAGCGACTAAATTTGTTTTGGTGTTGCGAGATATTTTAGACTCTCCCGAAAAAACGATTCAACAATGGCATCGAGAAGACTATTATCAACAGGTAGAATCTTTTTATGATCGCATTTTAGTCGTGGGCATGCCAGATATCTTCGATCTTAGTCATGAATATCAGTTTAGCAAAGCGATCGCCGATAAAGTCCGTTTTTGTGGTTATATTCGCAAAGAGTCTGGCTTAAAAACCCGCCGTACTATCCGCCAAGAATTAAGCCTTGGCAGTGACGAGAAATTGGTCTTGGTTACTCCTGGCGGTGGAGAAGATGGCTATTACCTGATCAATAACTATCTTCAGGGTTTAGGACAGCTAAGTGGTTACTCCCATAATCCAATGATTCGCAGCCTCATATTTTGTGGCGCCGAAATGCCCCCCAAACAGCAGCAACAAATCTATCAGCAAGCAGCTAAATATCCCCAGGTAACGGTTTTCGAGTTTACCAATGATATGATGAGCTATATCAATACAGCCGACGTAGTGATTTCTATGTGTGGCTACAACACTATTACTGAAATCTTACAAAAACGCAAACGGGCAATCGTTGTTCCTCGAATCAAACCCAGCAAAGAACAGTTAATTCGCGCCCAAAGTTTAGCCAAGGCGGGATTGATTGAGATGATTCATCCTGAGTTGCTGCAACCAAATTTATTAATTGAAACTCTCTTAAATAGCTTAGCTCATCCTCAAATTGTCAATGCAACTAAGAGTTTAGATTTTAGGGGATTACCTAGGGTTACCGAGTATTTAGCTAGGTTGCTGTATGACTCTTTTAAGATTAGCCCATCTTCACTAGCTCTTAAAATTGCTTGAAAGCATCGCCAAAATAACAACTAATACTATTAACTATTATGCAAAAAGTAATGTTTTATTGCCAACATATTCTTGGCATGGGTCACTTAATTCGTAGTATTGAAATTGTTCGGGGACTAATACCCAATTTTGAAATTTGTTTTATTAATGGTGGACAGGTCATTAAAGAGTTTGAATTTCCGAGCGAAATTGAGGTAATTAATATTCCAGCGGTCAAGACTGACGCAGAATTCACTGAATTGCGTCCAGTAGATGATAACTTAACTATGACAGAAGTAGAAACAATTCGTCGGGATATACTGTTAGCTGTCTGCGATCGCTTTGGGCCAGATATGCTGATTATTGAATTGTTTCCCTTTGGCAGAAGACGCTTTTCGTTTGAATTAATTCCTGTAATTGAACAAGCCAAATCTAGGGGAACAAAAATTGTTTCTAGCATTAGAGATATTGTCGTTACTAAACAAAATCAGCAGCGTCATGAAGAGAAAGTCTGCCGTTTAATTAATCAGTATTTCGATCTGCTTTTAATCCACGGCGATCCTAGCTTCGTTAAACTCAACCTGAGCTTTTCGCGGATTGAGGATTTAAACTGTCCCGTACACTATACAGGTTATGTGGTGCAGCCAATCTCGCCTCCGCAAATTTTGTTCGATCAAGCGTTAATTCTAGTCAGCGTAGGTGGCGGAAGATTTGGACACGACTTGTTAGAATGCGTTGCCAAAACTGCACCGCTGTTAGCAGCCAAAATCCCCCATCAAATTCACATGTTCACTGGACCTTTTTGCCCCGAAGCAGTCTTGCAAAAGCTACGGGAAATAACTTGTAATCAGCATAATATTACGGTAGAACGCTACACTACCAATTTACTCGCATATATGCAGCAGGCAGACCTATCAATTGGGATGTCTGGCTATAACACCACCATGAATATTTTAAGCACTGGTGTTAGGGCAATGATGATGGCGTTTGAGGGTAATAACGACCAAGAACAAGCAACTCGCGTCGCTAAATTAGCTAATTTAGGGCGGGTAAAAATGATTCAGCCGTCAGATTTAGTTCCAGAGAAGTTGGCTGACAACATCATCGATTATTTACAGCAAAAGCCGACTGAATTAAACCTTGATTTGCAGGGAGTTAGCAATACCGCATATTATTTGCAGCGACTGGTTGAGCAACCATTAACTGCTGCACCATAAATATATTAATGAGCGATTTGAATAAGCATCTACTAAAAATAACCAAAGTTTTTTTAACCCTTGGCTCACTATGGGCAACTTTATCACTATTACCCCAGAAAGCTACCGCCAATTCAAGTAAATTTGTTCGCGTACATCAATTAGTCAACATATCCCCGACCGATTGGCGATCGCAAAGATTAAAAGCTTTAAATAATCGCATTTCCTGTTTAGGCAAGAACAATCAACTGAGCGATCGCGCGTTAACTCGTGATCAATTTGCTGTCGGGTTGCAAAAGTGCCTCGCTCAAATCAGTCAAGAGTATCTTACTTTAACCCCAGACGAACAGAGCTTCGTAACACGAATCGAACAAGAGTTTGAACAAGAACTGGTAGCTTTAGAAGGACGCGTCGATAATTTAGCGACTCGCACTGCCCAGCTAGAGTTGCAACAATTTTCTACGACAACGATACTCAACGGCGAAGTACTGTTTCAGTTAGGGGATAGTTTTAGTGCAGATGACCAGTCGCAATTGTTTACTGGCTATCGGGCGCGCTTGAACTTTGATACTAGTTTCTTTGGCGACGACCAATTAAGAATACGCTTAGGGGCGAGAAATACTGGCGAACTCGAAGAAATAGAAGATACCTTTATGGTACGTCTGGGGGTAGACGGCGAGAGCGATGACGAAGAAATTGAAACGGAGGTATCTTATGAATTTCCCGTCGGAGAGAGGCTACAGGTAGTGCTGGGTGTTAACAGCGTTGGCGCAGATGATGCTGCCGAGGTTTTAAACCCTCTTTCTAGTAGCGGACAAGGGGCAGTTTCTCGCTTTGGCCGTAGAAATCCCGCCACCCTAAGGGGGCCAGGCGGTTCGGGTGGAGGTATTCAGTATGAATTGAGTGATTCATTACAGATTAATCTAGGGTATTTTGCCGATAGTGACGATACTGCCAATCCTGACGAGGCAGCGGGACTATTTGGTAGTTCCTACAGCGCGGTGGCACAGGTACTGACCGAACCAGTAGAAGATCTACAAGTTGCCTTAACTTACACCCGTACCTACTATCGCGAGGATGATGTTCGGCTGATGGGGGCAACAGGTAGCGAAAACGCCAACGAACCCTTTGGCGACGATGCCACCTCAGCTAACAACTTTGGCTTAGATGCCAATTGGCAAATAAGCGATCGCTTGGAAATAGGAGGCTGGCTGGGCTATAGCGCTGCTAATCAAGAAATTGGCGACCTCTCAGCAACTATCCTCAACGGGGCTTTAACCTTTGATTTTCCCGATTTGGGAGGAGAAGGCAATGAAGCGGGCTTGATTATTGGCGTACCGCCGATTGTTACCCAACACGATGATGCAGAAATCGAAGACGAACGCACCTCATTACATCTAGAAGCCCTGTACCGAGTCAGAATTAATGACCAAATTGCCATTACCCCTGGCGTATTTTTAATTACTCAACCCGACCACAGCGATCGCGATTCGATCTGGGTGGGAACGATCAGAACTAGATTTCGATTTTAAGATCAAGGGTTGGCTACCTACATTTGTGCTGGGAAAACCTGAGCGATACTTTTATGAAAATTTTCTCACTAAAGCTTCATCAAGAGTTAATTAGCAACCAATAATCTAATTAACATAGAACATTACCCATCAGACTTGATCGTTACCTAGAGAATTGTCGCCACCAGCATCATGAGAGAATCCACTTTTAGTAAACGACCCAAGCCTACCAACATAGCTCAAATACTGCCAGGATTACAACGAATCGTCAAGGAATTTTGGCCAGAAATTCGCCAACAAAAACTGCTGTTGATTGTTGCTTTAATCGGGTTAATTGTTGAGGTTTTAGCCCAACTGTTACGCCCTTGGCCTTTAAAGTTTATCTTCGACTACGTTATCTTGTCCGACGCTAACACCCCTGCACTGAGATTGCCTCTGTTGTCGGATGCTAACCCGATGACCCTGCTGTTTATTTTTTCCGTAGGCATCATTGGTGTTTCGGGGATCCATGCTGCTGGGGCTTATGTCAGCTTGGTAACTATGTCCTTGGCAGCTTCTCGCATTGTAGCGGAGATCCGCGCCAGGCTTTATGCCCATTTACAAAGGCTTTCTCTTTCCTTCTATTATCGAGTCAAAAGTGGCGATTTAATTACTCGAATTACTAGCGATATTGACAGCCTGCGCGACGTTACGGTCATGGCGATTTTTCCCTTAATTGTCGAGATTTTGACCCTGGTCAGCATGGTTGGGCTGATGTTTTGGTTAAATTGGCAATTGGCGCTGATTGGCTTGGCGGTATTTCCCTTATTTGTGCTGTCAACGATCAAAATTACCAAGCGAATTCACAAGGTTTCGCGCAAACAGCGTAAACAAGAAGGCGCAATGGCTGCCACCGCCGCCGAGGCAATTGGTGCGATGAAGGTGGTTCAGGCACTTTCCTTAGAACGAATGCTGCAACGTATGTTTGCCACCCCCAACCGCAAAAGTTTGGAAGATAGTGCGCGGACTCAACGGTTATCGGCAGGTTTACAGCGTACTATCGAAATTTTAGTAGCGATCGCCACTGCTTTAGTTATGTGGCGCGGAGTTCAGCTAGTGTTGGCAGGGGCAGTTACTCCTGGTGACTTGCTCGTGTTTGTTAACTATCTTAAGTCGGCGTTTAAACCTACCCGCCAGTTAGCTAGGCACGTGGCTAAAATCTCGAAAGCTACTGCCTCTGGGGAAAGAATTCTCGACCTGCTTGATGTAGTTCCAGCCATTCGCGATGGGCGGGGAGCGATGGAAGCACCACTATTCAACGGAGATATTAGGTTTGAGCGAGTTTCCTTTGCTTACAACCAAGATCAAACTATTTTAAGCAACCTTAGCTTCTCGGTTAATCCAGGTCAACGAGTCGCCCTAGTTGGACCATCAGGTGGTGGTAAGTCAACTTTAGTTAGCCTGCTGCTAAGGCTATACGACCCTTTAGAAGGTCAAATCTTAATTGATGGTTGCGATCTACGGCAGTATAAGCTGGAATCTTTACGTCGCCAAATCTCCATCGTGCTGCAAGACAGCGTCTTGTTTGGGGTTAGCGTCCGTGACAATATCGCTTACGGGGCATTAGGGGCAAGTGATCGAGAAATCAAAGCGGCGGCTCGTTTAGCTAATGCTCACGATTTTATTATGGCACTGCCTCAAGGTTACGATACCTTGATGAGCGAGCGGGGTTCTACCCTATCGGGGGGTCAACGCCAGCGAATTGCGATCGCCCGTGCGGCAGTCCGTAAAGCCCCAATCGTGATTCTTGATGAACCTACGGTTGGTTTGGACAATAAGAGCGAACAGACTGTTACTGAAGCCCTCGACCGCTTAACCGCTAACTGTACCACCTTTTTGATTACTCACGATCTTAGAACCGCCGAAAATGCTGAGCAAATTTTTTATATCGAAAACGGCACTATTTTAGAGCAAGGTACTCATTCAGAGCTAATCAAACTGGGCAAAAGATACGCCGCCCTCTATCAGTTGCAGAGTACAGTAGATCCTCAACCTCCTCATCAAGATTTTTATGTCTTGGAAAACTAAAGCTCGTGTCTTTTTGACAATAGGAATTTCCCCAACCCAACTGCTTTATAACTCATAACTTATCGTTACTTAGATTGATGAATAATCCCCAAGTCACAATTATTGTTGTCCCGCGAGAGCGTTATCAGTTCGCTCGCCAGTCTTTGGCAAGTCTCTATGAAAATACCGTCTTTCCTTTAGATCTGGTTTATGTAGACAATAATTCTCCTACTCAACTACGGCAATATCTAGCCGCTGAAGCAGCTTTCAAAGGGTTCAAGCTAGTTCATTCAGACCATTATCTTTCACCCAATCAGGCTCGCAATGTCGGTTTGCGCTATGTCAATACTCAATATGTCGTGTTTGTCGATAATGATGTCATCTTTGCCCCCAACTGGCTGACTGCTTTAGTCGACTGTGCCGAAGCTACGGGTGCTACTGTAGTTGGTTCTCTAGTATGTCAATACCAACCCTTCCATGAAATTGTTCATTGTGCGGGGGGAGAATATATGTCTGCCCAAGAATATGCTGAGTTCGCTCAAGGAAAAGCTCATCCTAGCGATCGCTCTGGGTGGTTACTCGATGAGCAAACTCCTTATCAGAATCAGCCAGTTGCCGCCGTGCGCGATCGCTTAAAACGTGAACCCAAAGGTTTTGTTGAGTTTCATTCTATGTTGGTACGCACTGAAATTTTTGAGCAGATTGGTATGCTGGATGAAGGGTTTTGCTGTACCAAAGAATATCTTGATTTTTGCATGAGCGTTACTAGAAGTGGCGGTACGGTTTATCTCGAACCATCATCGATCGTAACCTTTCGTACCCATCCCCCTGCACCTGCTTTGAACTGGTCAGATCTACCTTACTTTATGCTGCGCTGGAGCGATGCTTGGGAATTGAGCAACTTGCTGCACTTCCAGCACAAGTGGAATCTGGTCGAGAGTAAATATTTCCAAAGACGCTATAAAAAGTTGGGCAAAAGACGTAGAGAAGC
>JBHJNW010000014.1:0-34949 GCA_050330395.1 Pleurocapsa sp. | reverse complement strand
CAGGATATAGTTTTAGAATTACTTTGTTTTTCAACTCACAAACTGCCTGATTATCTTAGAGGCATGAGGGCTATTTCCCTTATACAGTCAACTTTGTGACCTTGTTGTCGCCCCCACAGGCTAGTTCCCGCTTCTTGCCAGAAGTAATTAATTCTGATTCGGAATTGATGGAACGATGGGAAAACTTGACCGAAGAAGAAGTCCAAGAGGTTTTTATCCCCGATCCAGATATAGGCAGTATTATTTATGAGGCAATTCCGATCAAAACTAGCGATGAAACTCTAGGCGTATTTGTGATTGCTCATGCCACAGCAGGAGAACGACAAGAGGCTGTAGAGGCGATGAACGTCGTGATCGAAGTTCTGATTTTTATTCTGGCGATCACGCTTTTGCTGGCCTGGTTTGCCGCAGGTAGAATTCTCGCCCCCTTAAAGCAACTGAGTAATACAGTCAAATCGATCAGCGAATCTGACCTTACCCGACGGATTAATATTCAGGGAGAAGGGGAACTTGCCCAGCTGGGTAACACCTTTAATGAAATGATGGATCGCTTAGAAAGTGCTTTTGCTACTCAAAGCAACTTTATGAATGATGCGGGACACGAACTGAAAACCCCAATTACTATTATTCGCGGTCATTTGGAACTTATAGATGACGCTTTGCCAGAACAACAGGAAACCATTGATTTGGTAATAGACGAACTAGATCGGATGAATCGCCTGGTAGAAGATTTGATTTTACTAACTAAAGCCGAACGTCCTGATTTCTTACAGATCGACACCATCGATCTGGCTGCCTTTATTCCAGAATTATTTAACAAAATCTCAGCTTTGGGTGAGCGAAATTGGCATCTGGAAAACGATCTGTCAGCGGTTAAGATGATAGGCGATCGCCAAAGAATAACTCAGGCAATAATAAATTTAGCTAACAATGCCGTACAGCACACCACCACTAATAGCTTAATTGTTTTGGGTGCCAAGCTAGAGCGCGATCGCGTTGCCTTATCGATTCGCGATACGGGAGAAGGAATTGCCCACGACGAACAACAACGTATTTTTGAACGCTTTGCCAGAGTCAAAAACATACCTCGTCGCTCAGAAGGCTCGGGTTTGGGCTTAGCGATCGTTAAAGCCATTGTCGAGGCTCATGAGGGCTGGATTCATCTGCAAAGTCAACTCGGGGTTGGTTCAACTTTCACCCTGATTTTTCCTCTGGAATTCAAACAAAATTTAATTCTTGAAAAGAAGAGGTAGTAATAGAGCTTTTAGCTTATTATCAAGTTTAGTCTATCTAGCTGAAAAATGCCGTCAAACATGAGAGACTTTCATTTAAATCGCAATTTAAATACATCGTTATGGCTGATCATAATTGACAACTTTTAACATCTAGATTCAATTTAACTTAACTTTACATGAAACCTATTTTAATTGCCGAGGATGAACTGCGTGTTGCTTCTTTTTTAGCAAAAGGATTGAAAAAAAACGGTTTTGTTACCGTTGTGGCTGAAGACGGACAAAAAGCGATCGATCTTGCTACGAGCGATAATTTTGCGCTGCTGCTGCTAGATTTAGGATTACCTGTAAAAGATGGATTTACCGTATTGGAAGAACTGCGATCGCAAAATACTAAAATACCAATTATTGTCGTTACTGCTTTAAGTGATGAGAAAATTTATCAGCAAGTTATATCGCAAGGGGCTGATGACTACATTCAGAAACCATTTTCTTTTCAAGTTTTACTTGCCAAAATCAAGTCTTATTCTTAGCTTAAAAGGTTACTTATAGCACTACGCATTAAAGTTAGGACATTCTGCCAACTTGAAATCAGCTACCTGTAAACTTCTGATGTTACGCCCTTGTGGTACTTTTGACTTTATCCTCATTGGCTTAAGGACAAGTGCGAATTGGTACTAGCTTAAATAAGTATAGCTGTTGAGAGTACTGGCATAATTTTGCAGTAATTTTTGGGCTTCTGCCAAAGTTATTCTTTGATTTTGCAAAGCCGCTTCGGTACGACGACGCATAGTTTCCAGCAAGTCCTTACCGTCATACTCTACATAGCGTAAAACTTCTTTGATCTTGTCTCCTCGTACCACGGATTCAACCTGATAGCCTAAAGGAGTAACTTTGATATGCACTACATTAGTATCGCCAAATAAGTTGTGTAAATTGCCCATAATCTCTTGATATGCGCCGACTAAAAACATTCCTAGATAATAGTCACTAGGCGATCGCCAGGTACGATCTATAGCATGAAGCTCTAAAATATTTTTAGTTTCTTTGGGGTCAATAAATCGATCAATCTTGCCATCACTATCACAGGTAATATCGGCTAAAATACCTTTCACAGTAGGTTTTTGCTCAAGATGATGAATTGGCATAATGGGGAAAAGCTGGTCGATTGCCCAGGTATCGGGAACAGACCGAAAAATTGATAAGTTGACATGATAAGTAGATGCCATAATCTGAGACAAGTCGGCTAGTTCATCGGGGACGCGATCGCAACTTTTAATCAGGGCTAAAATCTTGTGACAGCAAGCCCAATATAGCTCCTCGGCTTTGGCTCGTTCAACTAAACTGAGATAGCCCAAGTTAAATAAACTCAAAGCTTCCTGTTTAAACTCAATCGCATCATGATAGCTCTCTTGGAGGTTATCTTGGTTAATTGCCTCATAAGTTTCCCAAAAATTTTTAATTACCAAAGGTATATCTGTTTGTGGTACATCCAGATCAGGACAAGCCACATCGCTGGTACTCAAGACATTAAACACTAATACCGATTGATGAGCAGCGATCGCCCTGCCGCTTTCACTGATTAAAGTAGGATGTGCTACCTTAGCGCGATCGCAAGCATCTTTTACCTGCGCCACAATATCGTTGGCATAATTCTGCATATTGTAATTCTTGGAGGCAGGTAAGTTAGTTTTTGAACCGTCGTAATCGACTGCTAGTCCTCCTCCCACATTTAGGTACTGCATATTAGCACCTAACTTGACTAGCTGCACATAGATTTGGCTAGCTTCGCGGATCGCGTTTTTGATTACCCCAATGGCTGAAATTTGTGAACCAATATGAAAATGTAATAGTTGCAAACAGTCTAACTTGCCTAGCGTTGCTAACTGACGTACTATCTGTAAAATCTCGGCAACGGTCAAACCGAACTTAGCGCGATCGCCTGTAGAATTCCCCCACCTGCCAATTCCCTTGTGGTTTAGCTTGGCACGTACCCCCAAAATTGGCTGAATATTTAACTCTTGGCTAATAGCCAGCACTAACTCTAATTCTTGAGGCTGTTCGAGAACAATAATTGGTTTTTGTCCCAGCTTGGTTGCTAGTATAGCAGTCTCTATGTATTCGCGGTCTTTGTAACCATTGCACATTAATAAAGGTTTTGGGGCTTGTGCTGATGACATAGCCAAAGCAATAATTAATTCAGGTTTAGATCCTGCTTCTAAGCCGAACTGGTATTGTTTGCCATGATCGACTAAAGCCTCAATCAGATGGCGATTTTGATTACATTTGATCGGAAAAACTCCCTGATATTGTCCTAAATAGCGATAGCGGGCGATCGCCTCTGCCATACAGCTACACAGTCTTGCCATCCGATCAACCAGAATATCGGGAAATCGAATTAACAGAGGTAAGCTAATGTTGCGCTGTTTGAGAGATTCAATCAACTCTACCAAATCAAAAGCACTACCCTCTATACCTTGAGGCGAGACAGTGACATTACCTGCTTCATTAATTGCAAAATAAGGTTCGCCCCAACCTTCGATATTGTAAAGTTTGGCACTGTCTGCAACTGTCCAATTATCATTATTACTGTCTGATCCTAAAGAAGACTTGACGACAGCGTTCTGAGGCTGTTTCGGCTGACTAGATTTAGACTGGCTATCGACCATCAAAGATAAATTACAACGCTACTTCCACAAACATTAAACATTATAATGAATGCGTTTAATTATTACTGGCAGCTACTGGCAACGCAACTTTTATTAAAATACCTGTGTTAAGCATTCTCAAATCAACCTCCTGGCATGATAATTATTCAAGGTGCAGTAGATTAATTAATAATTTTGGTAACTCAGTTTCATGGAATTAGCCATCAAGCAAACACATCCTGCCAGTAACAAAATCAAGGTGTTGTTCTTGACTACTGGTTTGGGAACTGGTGGGGCAGAAATGATGCTCTATAAACTCTTATCTCGCATAAATCGTCAAAGGTTTGACCCAACAGTAGTTTCCCTGATTGAGGGTGGCGTATTTGTAGCACGCATCCAAGGGTTGAATATTCCTGTATCTCATCTTGGTATGCAGCCTGGAATACTTAATCCGTTGGCATTACCCAAATTGACTAAGTTATTAAATCAGATTCAACCAGATTTGATTCAAGGTTGGATGTATCACGCCAATCTGCTGGCACAGATCGCTAATCTCTTTTATTCCCGTAAAGTTCCCGTCTTTTGGAGTATTCATCATTCAGTGGATTCTTTAAGGGCGGAAAAACTAACTCTGGCAGCGACAATCAAGCTAACCGCATTACTTTCTGCCCAGGTGGAAACCGTGGTTTTTTCGGCTGCTAAAGGTCAGCAACAGCATCTAAATTTGGGCTATAGTTCTCATAATGCGATCGCCATTAGCGATAATTTCGATCTTTCCAAGTATCAGCCTGTCTCTAACCCTCAGTTTAATTTGCGTCAGTCTTTGAACTTACCAGAAGATACTATTTTAATTGGTTCTGTCGCTCGCTATCATCCGATGAAAGATCATGCTAACCTAATTGAGGCAGCGGCAAAGTTAGTTCGTGACTATCCTAAGGCACATTTTATCTTGGTTGGTCCTAATGTAGACAACCAAAACCTAGCTTTATCAAACCAGATTAATCGGCTAGGTATTACTAAGCAAATTCATTTACTGGGAGAACGTCAAGATATCCCAGATTTAATGACCTCACTGGATATTTTTACCACTAGCTCTGCTTATGGAGAATCTTTTCCTAATGTCCTCGGAGAAGCGATGTCTTGTCAAATTCCCTGTGTTGCTACTGACATAGGCGATTCTAGGGCGATCGTGGCTGATACTGGTATTGTAGTTCCGCCAAAAGATTCTCAAGCATTAGCCACAGCATGGTGTAAATTAATTGTTCTTGGGCAAGATAAACGTCATGATTTGGGCAGAAAAGCGAGAAACCATATTGAAAGCAACTTTAATTTAGATGGCTCAAATTCGTTTGTCAAAAAATATGAAAGTCTTTATGAGACTTCTCTGGCTCGTTTTGGTTAGCTTCGCCCCAATCTTAAATTCTTAACTATCGCCTTTCAGGGTTCGGGTTTTCGCACCTTCATAAGTCGGATAATTTATTTTCCAATGTTAGTTTGATCGCCTTAGCTGATATTGGTTCGGTGTGACCACAGCTAGGATTGATCTTTCATGCCCCGAAGACGACTAAATACTTTGGCTGGCTCATTTAGTTTTGTGGTAGCTTGCAGGGCAGGGGTATCCCAACGCAAAAAAGGATTAGTTTGCTTTTCTATCCCCAACAATGAAGGAATAGTAGCAAGTCCCCGACTACGAATCTGCTGTACTTCTTGATATCTAGCCTGTAGGTCAACATTTCTCTGATCTACGGTAAGAGCAAACTTAAGATTATTTAGAGTATATTCGTGGGCGCACCAGACACGAGTGTTGTCAGGAAGCTGACGCAGTTTATCAAGCGAGTTTACCATTTGAGCGGGAGTCCCTTCAAATAGTCTGCCACACCCTCCAGCAAAAACCGTATCGCCACAAAACAATTCTCCCGCTTCTTCAGGTGTTGTCGACGGAAAATAGTAGGCAATATGAGCGCGGGTGTGTCCTGGCACAAAAAATACGTGACCTATTCTGTCGGCAAAATGTACCGTATCTCCTTCTTTTAAGAAAACCTGTTGATGAGGAATTCTGCCTCGATCTTCTACGCCACCGTAAACACACAGATCGGGAAAATATTTAACCAACTGTCTGTTTCCGCCAACATGGTCACAGTGGTGGTGAGTATTGAAAATAGCAATTAATTGAGCATCAATTTCGGCTACGTAGTCAATTACTGGTTGGGCTACTGCTGGATCGACTACCGCGGCAACCTTTTGTTGAGGATCGAATAAAACAAAAATATAGTTGTCTGATAGAACAGGAATACGTTTAATTTCCATCTGGGGATTAATTTTTGAGGATTATACTCTCGACGTTTTTAGGCACTGTATTCCATCATATTAAAAATGAGCGGGTAATTTTATCTTGCTCATTTTTACAACCCTAAAACCTTAACTTGTTCTAGTTGAAATAGAGTCAAAGATTAGTTCGCTTCTACTAAAGCTTTGTCAGCGCAAGCGATACGGTTGACTAAACGGCTTACGACGCTCATGACTTTTTACTTAATATCTACTCCCTTATTCCACACGCCATAATTGCCAAAACTTGGAGGATGACATTCGATAGTTACTAATGAAATAAAGCCGTATTACAGGTAATGCTGTTAGTTTAGCCAAGTGTAATTATTATTTGGCGATCGCTGGTGAGCGTTGACAATATAATTTTGGTTGTTTGGAAAGGTTAAAGATTAACGATCTGTAATACGTCAAAAATTTATAAATGTTTTTAAATATTTAGATTATTTATATAAATATTAATATGTTTAATAACTCTGCTAATAATTTTTTGTTTAAGCAAATTCAAGAAAAACCTGGCTATATATTTATTTCTTTAATCTTGACCTTGATTAGCACTATTTTTAATGTAATCGGGACTATCTTATTAATTCCTGTTTTAGCAATTTTATTCCAAGATTATGAGCAGATAGCTATAACAAATTCAACCTATATCAAATACTTTAGCTTGTTGACATATGGTAAAGCAGAATATCAGCTATTGTTAATAATTTTTACCATATGTTCGCTATTTATTTTGAACATTGTCACCAACTATTTTAATACAATAATTGGCTTTAAGTACACCAAGTATTTAGTCAACACAATAAAAACTAGAGGATTGAGTTTGTTATGCCAAGTAGATTTAGATTACTATCATAAAAATAAAGTAAGCGATATTTTATCAAAGCTAAATCGAGAAATAGAAAAAGCTGCTTTGGCAATTACAAGCATTCAAAAAACAGTGATTATTTCACTAATAATTTTTATATATACGATAATTTTAGCTTTAATTTCATGGAAAATAACTTTGATTGGTTTTGTCTTATTATCGCTGGTCATCTTTATTAATAATTTATTGGTTTCTTTCTTGAAAAGAAACAGAAACTCAACGCTTACAAATTCATCATCACCATCTCGTCAGATAGTTGAGTTGTTGACAGGAATTCGCTCAATCAAAACAGCTGCTAATGAATCAGCTGAATATAATGCTATTGCCAAATTAATTAAAGATCAAGCTCGAACGCAATTCATTCATCAATCCCTTGCCGCAACCATCAAACCAATTACTAATATTGTCGGGATCATAATGATCTTATTATTAATTACTATTAGCTATTATTTATCTCCTCAGCAAATACAAGAATTTACTCCCGCTTTGCTACTTTATTTAATTATTTTATCTAGGTTATTGCCTTTAATTAGCCAGTTTAATCACACCAGAAAACAATTCATTAACACTTGCTCCAGTGTGGCGGTAGTAGCTAATTTTTTAATTAAAGCTAACAAACCTATTTTAAGCTCTGGCAATATTACTTTTTCCAAATTACAAACAGGTATTGAATTCCAACAAGTAACTTTTGCTTATCCGCAACATGCTCGAATAGTTCTGGATAAAATTAATCTGCGGATTCCATCAGGAAAAACTGTTGCTTTTATCGGTTCTCCTGGAGCGGGAAAATCTACTTTGGCTGACTTGCTAATTAGATTTTATGACCCAATTGAAGGCAAAATATTACTGAATGGTATAGACCTAAAAGAATACGATCTGGTTAACTGGAGGAGAGCGATCGCCGTAGTTAGCCATAATACTTTTTTGTTTAGTAATTCTCTGGCCTACAACATAGCCTATGGTGTCAAGCACGCGACTCAAGCAGATATTATTGATGCGACCAAAAAAGCCCAACTTGACCAATTTATTAGTCAGCTTCCTCAAGGATTAGCGACAGCAGTTGGCGAAGGAGGAGTAGTGCTTTCAGAAGAGCAAAAGCAACGAATTAGTATTGCTAGAGCTTTTTTACGTAACCCTGAAATTCTGATTTTAGATGAGCCAGTGAATATTCTTGATCGCAATTCCCTTTTGCCAGACTCCATTCAAAGTGTAATTGAATCATTGTGTTGCGATCGCCAAGCGGGGGCCGCGCCCAATCGCATTACCTTAATTATGACTAAACAATTAAAACTTGCTCAACAAGCTGATCAAATTGTTGTTTTAAATAGAGGCAGGATTGTCGAAACAGGAACCCATGAAGAACTACTACGGCAGAGTAGTGTTTATCAGCGACTATATTCGATGCAGCTTCCAACCAGTCAGCAATCTCGTCAACACAAACTCGCTCAAAAAATCGCCCAAAAATTAGCCCAGCATACTAACAATAATCTTTCTGGAGAAGTTCGTAGTAATCTAAAAACGCTATTAGATTGGTTACAGCTAATCAACGAAGGTTTATTTGAAGACAAGCAAGAACAAAACAAAATTCTCGATGAAACATATCAATCGGCGGAAAATATGTTGGCTAGTTTGAAAGAATATGAACATAAAATCTCTCGCGAATTTGACCAAGGTAATTCATAGAGTACAACTTACCAAAGCTAACTTGCCCAAATATGACAACATTGCCTTACCAATGCCCCGACGACGATATTCTGGTAAAACAAACAAATCTTCTAAATAAATACCAGGCTTAGTCAGAAAGGTTGAATAATTAGCAAAAAAAAGTGCAAAACCAACCAGGTTACTATCTACTTCGGTAACGATCGCCTCCGCATAGATTCGACTACCAAATAAATCTTCGTGCAAGTCTTCGACTGTACCCATAACCTGATGACTCAATTTTTCGTATTCTGCTAAAGCTGTGATCAGACTAAATATTTGCGGGACATCTTTGGCGATCGCTTGACGAATGTTAAATTTTGAGTACATAAGTTTTCTTCAAGATGATTGATTTAATTAACTTACAATCAATAAGTGCAGCAGGTTTATAGAATAAACAAAACAGCATAAGTTAATTATGCAGATTTTTTGGCATATTTGAGCCGAATTACTAGCTCAAAATCTAGTCACTTGCTTATTTATTCCCGACCAATTTTCAATTTAATTATTGCTGATTTGAAGTAGTGACAACTGCCAGTTAAAAATCTGTCTCACGAAAGAGCTTTGAAAAAAAAATGTTAGTTACTATTAATTACTTAGCTCAACGAGCTAAGACCAAGAACAATAAATATGTGGTGTGAAAGATATGAATATCAAAACTAGTGTTCTAGCAATTATTTTAGCTACTGGCTTCCCTTTGGCAGTTCAGGCGCAAGAGGTAAATGACTACGCAAACTATCAGGTTGCCTGTGATTCTGGTGCAGAATGTAACGATTTTGAGGTTAATTATGAGCAATCCGATGGAGATGAAGTTGCTCAAACCAGAAGAACTAGACCTGGTCGCACCCGCACCGGCATCGACGACGACCAGAGAATCTACGCAGGTGCAACCCTGGGAATATTTTTTCCTAGTGAGATCGATAACTTTCAAGTAGGAGTTGTAGGACCAGGTAATGTAACTACTTTACAGACAGTCGATCCTGGCAATGGATTTGGTGGTAGCGTCTATGGTGGTTATCAATTTAGCGAGTTAATTGGTGCTGATATAGAAGCGTTCGTTTTTGGCGGTGATGCCGAACCTTTTGATTCCTCCTATACCTCCTATGGCTTCTTTGTTAATCCCAGATTTACTTATACTCTTGACCCAGACAACGATAGAAGCATATATGTATTTGCCAGCCCAGGTATTGGACTAGCTGGTATTAACTTTAAAGATGACCTGTCTGATGCTTTAGGAGGTGATAGCGACTCAGGAACTGGGTTTGCTCTACAAATCAAGGCTGGTGGTGGCTATCCTGTTTCAGATAGCATCGACATCATTGCTCAAGCAAGATACTTTAATGCTTTTAATGCCATTGAAACAACCCAATTTGGTCAGGGTGGCACTATTTCCCAGACTGAAGACAAAGACTTTAATGCTTTCTCAATCGAAGCTGGAGCAAACTTTAAATTTTAGTTAGATCAAAGCTAACTGTTGATTCGTATAGCGTAAATTACAGCATTTAAGGAGGTGTTATAAGTTTTGTCTTATTTACCTCCTTTGTTTTGGACAGAGATGTTGCTCAAACAGTACAGAGATCTATCCAGAAATCTATAAATATTTTTGCACCACCTCCCAACCTGTCCAAGATACATAAGCTAGGGCGACAAACAGCACAGCGTTGACCCAAACATGGAGCGATCGCGCCCAAGTATTACGGACATCAATCTGGTTAGCACTCCAAGCCGACAAGCAAACTAATCCAACTACCAATAAACCAGCCCACAGATGCGTAGAATGTCCTAGACTGCCGTAATATCCTACTGTTCCAACTACCCCGATCGCCAGCAACAATAAAACTAAAAAGACAATGATTATGCCACCGATGTAGTGTGCATTTCTCAGCCAAGCTGGGCGACCCATTTTCGTGACACGACCGTAAAACATGAAAGCCCCTGAAACGAGAAGCATTAGATAAAAGGCGATCGCTCCACCCATTGCCCAAGCAGCAATTTTCCAGAGCCAAAGAAAAGATGGTAAGTCCAAATTTATTTACTGAGCAAGTATTACTTTTACATGACAACAGTTTTAATCTTACCAATCAATACAAACAATGGGGTTGCCAATCTCAACAACCCCGACCATTATCTTCAATATTGCTAAAAAAACTTGGTGACTTTTGATACTTTCAAACCGCTAGATTGATTGGAGGCGAAACCTGCGTCTTTTTCAAGGAACTAGTTACGGATAAATCTCTTGCCTGCTCAACGCTTGTCACCTTTTGCTCCTTTGGCTGAGACTCCTCCTTTGCGTCTTTTTGCAGGTTAAGTTTAGTGCAGGGTATCGTATCGGATAATATAGCACTAGCCATCATTCCACAATGGATCTCCAGAATTGCCTTGGGATTTGCTTCAAATACTAATCGCTGACCTGGAAACACAACTCGCTCAAAATACCAGTTGGCAATGTTAGTGATTCGAGCTATTTGAATTTGGCTAGTAGCATTTACGTAGCAACAAAGAATGCTTTCGGTTTCATCATGAGGTAGAGGATCTAAAATCTGAGACATAATTATTGAAGAATGCTAAATAAATAATTTTTCTATCGCTATAGACAAGCTAACATTCTCCGATCCCTGTTGGCTGTAAAACAAGCTACAGATGGACATTTATTCAATCTTTGATTTACCGCCTATAAAAGAAGATGCTTTTTAAGCAAGATTTTATTTTGATTAAAACAGTAATTAGTTAGCTTGCCAAAAATTCTCGTATATAGTTGTTGACTAAGACTGGTTGTTCTTGTTGCACCCAATGGCTACAGTTGGAAATGTATTTTATTTGCCAATCTCTGACATATGCTTGCGTGCCATAAGTTAGTTCTTTGCCCAGTGCCTTATCCTCCTCGCCCCAAATAGTTAGAGTCGGAATATCTAAAATTCCCCAGTGTTGGCGATCGCCTAGTCCATTTAAAGGGTTATTTCCCAAAAATAAAGACTGGAAAATACAACGATAATAATTAACCATAGCAGTGAGTGCGCCAGGTTTAGCAGCAGCATTGCGGTAAGCATTTAAATCTGCTTCACTAAAGGCGTTTTTATTGATCGCCATCCCCAAAAAAGCCTCTTTAATTGCCTGATAGTCATTCAACTGAAGCAGAAATTCTGGCAACCAGGGTAGTTGAAAAGCAAAGATATACCAGCTTTTGATTAGCTGCTGGGGAGTTTGTAATCCTGCGGCAAATTTAGCAGGATGAGGAATATTCAAGACAATTAATTTTTCTAGCATTTCGGGATAGGCATAGGCAAAATTCCAGGCGATCGCTCCTCCCCAATCATGAGCGACTAAGATACAGTCTTCATAGCCCAAACCAGTAATTACACCTTTAACATCGGCAATTAATTCAGACATTCGATAAGCTTCTAACTGTTCTGGTTTATCGCTGTCGTTGTATCCTCTTAGGTCGACTGCAACCACATGATAATCCTGAGCAAATTCGATAATTTGATGTCGCCAAGAATACCAAAACTCAGGAAACCCATGCAGCATCAGCATCAGCTTTCCCGATCCCTGGTTGACATAATGCAGCCTGATTCCGTTGGTGCTAATAAAATTGTGTGACCAACCATTAGTAGTAGTCATCTTAAGTCAATCATTAAGCGAACACTCTTAAATTAGCGCAATTCAACTAAGGAGTGCTGATTTACCCTAATTCTGTATTACACTTGGAACATCCACGCTATTAAGAGGATAGGCAAAAAGGTATCCCTGCCCATATTCGCAACCCAAACTCCGCAGAATTTCTAATTGAGCTTCAGTTTCAATGCCTTCGGCAACAACATCTAAACCCAAGCTATGAGCCAGATTGACGATCGCTTTAATAATATCGTAGTTAGTGCTGTTGATTTCAGACCCAATAAAAGAACGGTCTATTTTAACCGTATCGACAGGTAAATAGCGCAGATAGCTCAAGGAAGAATAACCTGTCCCAAAGTCATCTAAACATAGTTTGATTTCACGCTCTTTCAACTGTTCGAGGACTTTGGTAACTGCCGAAGTATTTTCCATCAAAGTACTCTCGGTAATTTCTAGCTTGAGGTCTTTCCCCGCCAAATCTAATGACTCGAGCAAACGGTCTATTTGCGGGATCAATTCAGGATGATAAATCTGAATCCGTGACAGGTTGATGCTCATTGCTAAAGGAAAATCAACGGCAAAGGACTTTTGCCAAGCTACTAGCTGATAACAGGCTTCGGAAAGTATCCATTGACCAAGGGCAATAATCTGCCCCGTTTCTTCGCAAATCGGAATAAACTTATCTGGCGGAATTGACCCCAAAGAATCGTGCTTCCATCTGACCAAAGCTTCTAAACAGTTAATCTCACCCGTGTCCAAAGATACAATCGGCTGGTAGTTTAAATATAGCTGCTGATTATCAATCGCCTGCTGCAAATCATTTTCCAAACGCAGTTTTGCGACTGCCTTACTCTGCATCTTTTCATCAAACAATACCGAAGTTTTCGCAAAGTTGACCTTGGCATACTGCATGGCGGTATCTGCCCAGCGCAACATCTTTTCTGGTTCTTGATTGTTATTGTGGTTGAGGGCTATGCCAATACTCACCGTAGAACATACTGTAGCGTTGTTGATGTTAAACGGTTTAATTAGCTGTCGATAGAGACTTTCGGCTTGATTTAGAATATCCTCAGGACTATTAATCTCTGTGACTAGCAGGGCAAACTCATCTTCACCTATTCTGGCAAGTATGTTACAGCAAGTATTAGTGACATACTCCTGCAAACGACGAGCTACGGCGATTAATAGCTCTTCACTGATAGCATAGCCTAAACTATGCTTAATACTGCGAAAACGGTCAATACTAAGCAGTAGAACAGCAAATAAGGGGGGTGCTGCGTTTCCCTGCTGGCGTTGGCATTGCTTCAACTCATTATGCCGCGCTATTTCTCGGTTCAAATGTTCTAGAAAAAGAGTTCGATTGGGCAAATCGGTCAGCTTGTCGTAGTAGGCTAAGTATCTTAGTCTTTTCTGGGCAGCGCGATATTCTTCTCTTAAGACAGCTTCTCGTAATTCTCGTTCCACTGCGGGAATTAGTCGCGATAGCTGCCCCTTGATTAAATAATCATGCGCTCCTGCCTTCATCGCAGCTACGGCGGTATCTTCGCCAATTTTCCCCGAGACAATCACAAAAGGTAAATCTAACTGACGTTCCTTGAGTAATTCTAAAGCCGCGATCGCGCTAAACTGAGGCATAGAATAATCTGCTAAGACGATATCCCAAAGCTGCTCTTCCAGAGCAATCTGCATACCTGGTTTCGTATCAACTCGCTGGTGAATTATCTTATAACCGCTACGTTCTAAAGCCATGGCTAGCAGCTCGGCATCATCTTCTGAATCTTCAACAATTAAGACTCGCAGAAGTTTATTCATTTAGGACTCCAAAAACAGGTGGAAGCTGATTAACGCTCAACCAATACGTACTTATTTCTCTAACAAAATTTTGTAGTTGTGTAAAGTGTATTGGTTTTCTGATGTAACTATTGCAACCATTAATATAACTGTCAATAAGATCCTGTGGCTCATTTGAGGAGCTAATGATGACAACCGGTAAAATCCTGGTTCTGGGATTGGCGCGAATCCTTCGTAAAACTTCAATGCCGCTCATTTTGGGAAGATTCAAATCTAGCATAATCAAGGCAGGCATCGATGCCAAGCTGCGATCGCTTGATGCTAATGAATCATCATGGTCTGCTTGTGTTTGAAGGTAATTTAAAGCCTCCATTCCATCCGATACGACAATTAGGTTATGGGGAATTTCATCCTGGGCAAAAGCCAGTTTCATTAACTCGCGATCATCAGGATTGTCTTCCACCAATAATATGTTTTTAGTTGGCATTATATAAATTGTCTATATTGAGCAAGCCAGGATTTGCTGCTGACTAAATAATGAATATTGATCATAAGATACAAATGTAGTTTACTTTAGTCGGTGGGAAAAATAACTAATTTAATCTTTTAAAAATATCTAATATCCGAATAATTTTTAACTTTAAATTTCTCGAAAAACCTGCTTGAGGTAGCTCAAACGTAAACATTTTTATGACTTATATAAGATTTATGAAAATTGTCAGTAAATATTAATAATAACCGCTTAAAATGAACGCTAATTTTGACTTAACTAGTTATGGATACAAGATTGAAGCTGAGTTGGGGCGCAACCGAGAAGGAGGAAGAATTACTTGGAAAGCTATAGAACTCAAGACACAACAAACCGTCGTAATCAAACAGTTTTGTTTTGCTATAGATAGCTCTAGCTGGTCAGGGTATCAAGCCTACGAACAAGAAATTAAGATCCTAGAACAGCTAAATCATCCTGGTATTCCCAAATATTTAAATAGTATGGAAACTGAAGTGGGTTTTTGCCTGATTCAAGAATATATCCCCGCCTCAGCTCTCAATAATTTTCGCGGGCTAACTGTACCTGAAATTAAACAAATAGCTTTAAAAATACTCGATATTTTAGTTTATTTGCAACAGTTAAATCCTCCCATACTACACCGTGATTTAAAACCAGAAAATATCTTGCTAGATGAATCCTTCAATGCTTATTTAATTGACTTTGGATTTGCTAGTTTGGGCAGTAAAGAAGTTGCGGGAAGCAGTGTGTTTAAAGGAACTCCTGGCTTTATTGCTCCCGAACAAATTATTAAGCCAACTATGGCTTCGGATATTTATAGTTTAGGAGTAACTTTAGTCTGTCTTTTAACTAGGCAAGATATTAGCGAAATTCGCGTCTCGGCACAAGAAGATGATCCCTATCAATTAACTATAAAATCCCTATTACCGCAACTAGACCAACAGTTGATTAGCTGGTTAGAAAAAATGACGCATGCCAAAGTAAGTCAGCGTTTTGGTAGTGCTGTGGCGGCTAAAGACGCTTTACTTGAACTCGCTCTGCCTAAGGAATCACCGAGCGAAATTACGCCAGCCACTAATTTTGAGTTAAATTCATTGCTCAAATCCAGAGTGATCGCTGGCATAGCGGCAATCTCTAGCTTAACTACGGTAGCGGTGTGGGCAATTAATTTTGCCTCTGGTCAATTTGAATCAACAATCATTAACATAGCGATCGCCGCCTTAGCGGCAGTAGCAATTGGCATAACCGAATTAGGTGCAGTAATCATTGCCCTGGCAGATCGACAAGCGAGATGGCAAGCAGCAGCTTTGGCAATGATTATTCCCGTTGTGCTAGTAACTATCAGTAGCTTAATTTGGGGCATCACAGAAGCTGTAACTATCTCGGCGACAATCGCTGTAATCGAAGTTTTGCTCTTCTCTTATTATTGGTGGCAGATCCCCAATACTAAATTAAATCCCAAAATTAGAGCGAGTTTGTGGTTGGCTGCGATCGCGATCGGCATAACCTTGGGCTTAAAATTAATTTGTTGAGACTACACAAGAACGTACAACAGTTGTTTAATTGGGCGAGAAAAAATCAGTCTAGATGGTGGAGTAGAACGTTTTGCTCAGGCTAGTCGCAGTCATTGGGGAATCGAAAATCAATTGCATTGGTGTCTTGATGTGGCATTTAATGAAGACAATTCCCGAATCCGTTCTGGCTATGCCCCTGAAAACATGACTTTAATTCGCCATATTGCCTTGAATTCACTGGGACAAGAAACCTCTCTCAAAGTTAGTAAAAAAGCTAAACGACTCAAGGCTGGATGGGATAATACTTATTTAGCTAAAGTTTTTACTACTTGAGTATGCGTTTGCCCTGCCCTAATCCCGATTAATAACTTGCTCGATGATAAACTGTTTGCATAATGCGATCGCTGCTTCTTGAACCTCATGCGCCATATCAAATTCTTGATATTGCACATTTACGCCGATCTTGGTTAATTCATCTCTGGCTTTAATCGCAGCCTGTAAAGGTACTACAGAATCTTGTTTACCGTGGATAATCATGGTGGGGGGAAAAACCTGTGTTTCCTGTGGTTGAGGTTGGTAATGTAAATAGCCACTAAAGCTACACAGAGCAGCCAAAGGCAAAGTTAAGCCAACATCTAACGTCATTGCCCCTCCCTGAGAAAACCCAGCTAAAACTGTTCGATTAAGCGGTACTCCTGTAGAGGCTTCTAAAGAGTTTAACCAATTAAATAACAACTCTCGGCTTTCAGCTAAACCCGTAAATTCTTGGTTTTCCAGAGCATACCATGCCTTACCACCTGGCACTTGAAAATGAGCGAAGGGTGCATTGGGAAAAAAGTAGCCAAAGCCATTGAGGTTAAGCACTTTTGCAAAAGGAACAAAGTCTTGATAGTTAGCTCCCCAACCATGTAAAACTACAAGTAAATAGGTTGGGTTGTCGCCATTGGGCATGGCAGAAATAGCTTCAATATTTGGCATCATGAGTTACTGTAGATCGGCATATAATTGTTGTCTCAATAGTTTTCAGCATATAACCTTACCGTTCGGAAATAATCATCAATAAGTCAGTTTCTCCCAAATCTAATCCCTGCTGATTAATCAAAGTCGAGACTTGTCCTCGATGATGAGTTTGATGATTAAAAAAGTGCTGTATTAGTTGCCCAAAGTTTTTCTTGTATTGCTGTCCTTTGGTATCGGTGTATGGCAAACTACTGTCTAAATCTGGAGACTCAATTTCCTGACACCAGTTAATAATGATCGTATCTAATTTCTGCCTAAGCTGTGTCAAAGTTGCCAGATTATTGGCGACTATTTGATCTAATGCGCGATAGCTATTCAATTCTGGTAATTGATTAAGACTTCGATATTGTTTTAAATGTTGAGCAAACCGTCTCAGCCAAATAACATCTGCGACGTAAATATGATTTAGAGTTCCTAAAATCGAGTCGAAAAATGCTCCTTGATTTTGTTGAATTTTTTGCTCGCCTAACTGTTGAGCTACTTGATAAACTTTTTGATTCATCAATTGATTATACTGGCTCATTAGCTGTAAATTAGACAAAAGACTCATCGGTAATATTCACAAACTACTATTATTTAGCCAGCCGCAAGATGTTATTTTAAAAATTTCTCGTCATTCATGATGTAATTATACAGCAAATTTTTCTATTCTTTCTTGGATGCTAAAGAGCCTTAAAAAACTCGGTTTCGATAGTTAGATTGTCTTCGGTTAAACCTCTAGCAATATATTGATTGAGAAAGCCTGAATTAAGGGCAAAGTTAAGAGATGTATTAGGACTACTCAGATTAAAGCTCACACATTGGCGTTTATATTCAGCACTTTCTAGTCGATAAAAAGATATTGAGTTATCTTGCCAGATCCAAACTTCAGGCACATTCAGCAGTTTGTATTTTTCAAGATCGTTAATGCTGCCACTTGTGTAATTAACCTCAACTGCTAAGTCTGGGGGATCTTTTTCAGTCCAAAAACAGTAAGAAGCATCTGGCTGTTTCCCTGCTATCAACTGCTTTTTAATATCTTTTGCACCCAAAGCAAAATAAGGAATTTGATACTTGCGACAGTAGGCATTAATTAAAATGCTTATTGTCTGAGCTATTCTTTCGTGATTTCTACTAGGAGACACTATTGTGATTACATTGCTTGAGTAGGATATGCGATATTCCCAATTGTCTTGAACTAGCTTTTCGTAGTCGAACCAAGTCATTTCGGTCAGAATTAAAATGCGATCGCTTTGGGTATTAGAATTGATGGTTAAACTTTCAAACATTGTCAACATTTTTCTCCTATAGCTTATTCAATTCTGGTAGTTGATTAAGACTTCGATATTGTTTTAAATGTTGGGCAAACCGTCTTAGCCAAATAACATCTGCGACGTAAATATGATTTAGAGTTCCTAAAATTGAGTCAACGTTACACCGCCGCGTCCGTCATAAACGCCTGGATAGACCCCAGGCGACGCGGACTTGTAAAACGACGGTGCCTGCGTTGACAAGGGGCTGTCTGCGTGGGTTTCCCGCGCAGTTTATATGCCCCGCCGCCTTCCGCGGTCAAAAAATGCGCCTTGGTTTTGTTGAATTTTCTCATTGCCCAACTGTTGAGCTAGCTGATAAATGTTCTGGTTCATCAATTGGTTATATTGGCTCATTAGCTGTAAGTTAGACAAAAAACTCATCGATTTTTTTTCTATGGCCTGACTTGACTTGAGTTCGATTAAGCGGTGCGACTCACAGAAAGACACTGTTACCTGCTTTATAAGTTGCGAGTCACACCTTAATTGACTTTGATCAAACTGAGCGTTCGTCTTCTAATTGCGATCGATCAAAATCACTATCGGTTAATGCTTCAGGGATTAATTGTTCTGCTACTGGCTCAGCAAATAAGCCATGATAAGTCCATCCCGCCAATAATGCCCCTGCAATAGGAGCTAGCCAAAATAACCATAATTGAGAAAATAGCTCTGCCCCAGCCCATAAAGCAACACCAGTGCTACGAGCAGGGTTCACAGAAGTATTGGTTACAGGAATGCTAATTAAGTGAATTAGAGTTAGTCCCAAACCAATTGCAATCGGAGCAAACCCAGCAGGCGCACGCAAATCAGTCGAGCCTAAAATAATCATTAAAAACATAAAGGTCAGAACTATTTCGGTAATTAGACAGCTAATTAAAGGATAGCCACCTGGAGAATGTTCACCATAACCGTTCGTTGCTAAAGGGTTAGAACCAGCTAAACTAAAATCAGGATTGCCGCTAGCAATTAAGTAAATTAAACCCCCAGCTAAAACTGCACCAATTACCTGTGCAACGATATATGGTAATAATAGTTTTCCTGAAAAGCGTTTGCCAGCCCACAAACCAAAAGAAACGGCAGGATTGAGATGACATCCCGAGATATGCCCAATAGCATAAGCCATAGTTAAGACAGTCAAGCCAAATGCTAAAGAAACGCCAACAAAGCTAATTCCTAATGGAAAATAGGTGTCTTGACCAATTGTATTCGCATCCGAGGTAAAAACGGCTGCTAGTACAGCACTACCACAACCACCGAGGACTAACCAAAAAGTCCCAATTAATTCTGCAATGTATTTTTTCATCTTGAGTTATTCTGTACCAAAATTCGTGGAAATTAGTAAATTCAGCAAATTCGCGAGGACAGGATTATAGCTAATATCAATGCAGAAAGTGCATATTTGAAATTTAAATTAACTATTCGGGTTTAGGGATATAGCTTGAAAGCGCAAGTATTACAAATGAGCAATCAATAACGAAAATCCTCAAGCCCAAGATTAGCGAATAAAAACTAAACTATTACCCTCTGAAAATTCTGCACTATAACTATACCCAGCTTCCTGAAAATTTTTAAGATCTTCAATGTTTTTTAGGCGATGTTTAATCATATATGCTGCCATCATGCCACGAGCTTTTTTAGCATAGAAGCTAATTATTTTATACTGGTTATTTTTCCAATCTTTAAATACGGGAGTAACAATATTTCCCGTTAGTAACTTTGGTTTGACTGCTCGAAAATATTCATGGGAAGCTAGATTAACGATAGTTTGATGCTCCAACTTTACCAACTGCCGATTGATGGCTTGAGTTAGCTTATCTGCCCAAAATTCATAGAGAGTACTGGCTGGCAAATTTTGTAGCTTAGCATGAGTCAGTTTTGTCCCCATTTCTAGTCTATAGGGTTGAATTAAATCTAATGGTCGCAGCACTCCGTATAGCCCTGATAAAATCCTCAGATGCTCTTGGGCAAAGTCAAAGTCTTGTTGTTCAAAGCGATCGACATTCATCCCTTGATAAACATCTCCCTGAAATGCGAGCAAAGCCTGTTTAGCGTTAGTGCGATCGCTCTTTGGCTGCCAAGTCTGATAACGAGATGCGTTTAACCCGCCTAGTTTGTCACTAATTTTCATTAGAGACGTAATTTCTGGTGCCGATAACTTTTGCAGTTGCTTGACTAAAACTTGGGTTTGAGAGAGTAACTCTGGCTGAGAAAAGCGATCAATTCTTGCAGGGGTTTCAAAATCTAAGGTTTTAGCTGGGGAAATTAATATCAGCACTTATCTAAAAAATAAAGCTTAAGGTATGCTCGATCTTAATTTTAGTCTCGACTATTGCCAATATTGCTGGTTAATTTACTTTCGTTATTCTTGAATAAATGTCAAAGAGCTAGGGAAGATCGAATTTAGGAGCTTGATAAATAGTATTTTGCTCAAGAAGCTGAGCTGTTTTAACTAAAGATCCCATTTCTATGGCAGCTTTTGCCTTCGTTTTACCGACGGGAGGAATTTCTAACAGATCTCTCGCTCCCGTGACACCTTGACCAATAAATAACAGTAATGCCAAGCAATTAAGCACTATATGGATGTTGCGCAAAGTATTGGTGCGATCGCGATATATATCATCTAAAATAGCAATGGAGAAAATCATCAATAGAGATACCGCTATTCCATAGTAGTAATGTGACCAATACCATTGATCTGCTAATCGCCATACTCCATCCTGTTGACCAAGAATAATTAACCCCATGCCAGTTAAGGTGGCAAAGATCCCCCTCCATAACTTGGGTTTGGCTCGCAGCAACAAAACCAGAGAAGTGATAGTTGCGACAAACATCAGGATAATCAAGATAGCCTGAGGATTATTTTTTGACCAAAGTTGACCTTTAATAAAGCTTTTGTAGACAATAGAGTATGCTAAGGCAATTAGGGATGCAACCACAACACTCGTAGCCAACCAACGCCCAACCTGTACATGTTCTCGCCCTACCATCGCGGGAATTTTGCTTTTGCCTTGTTTGCTTTCTAGACGACGTTGACGAGTTTGCCAGGCGAAATAAGTCACTATGCCTACCAGCGGAAAAACAAAGGTTACTGCTAATACAGGATGAATCAGAGCTACTAAATCTTGACTTCCTAAATTACTAAAAGCTAAATAATTCCATTGGCTAAATAACGTCCATGCATATATATTCATGGTATGACCAGATAATTGTTAATAAGTTTAAAGATGTTTTAATGTCTTTTTAGCAAGTTACAACACAATTATGAAAACAAACTGAATTTTCTGTGATTTTAAAATGCGTTATTAATTCAGGAGTCAAATCTTCGCTACTTCTTTAGATTTGGATAACGATTCTTGTGTCTAATTAAGCAGTCATAGAGAACCCAGACAACTCGGACTTGTGAAACGACGGGGCAACGGTAATGGCAATCGCTATTACATCATGCTCATCTGCACTAGCCTATTTAAATACAGCGGTGTTATTTACCTAAATCTCTATCCTGAGATGGATAAAATCT
Organism: Pleurocapsa sp.; assembly: GCA_050330395.1. Classification (GTDB taxonomy): domain Bacteria; phylum Cyanobacteriota; class Cyanobacteriia; order Cyanobacteriales; family Xenococcaceae; genus Waterburya. The sequence continues at coordinate 12,924 of JBHJNW010000014.1, read as the reverse complement.
TTTAACTTTCTTTTCTAGATTCTTTCCTCTGAAAGATATTTTACCAAGCTCTTTTTGGTAACTTTGTTAAGTCATTGTGATTCAATCTGAATCTTAACCTAAGTCGAAAGCAAAATTAATTGCTAAATATATGAGTCAAATATTAGATACTATCTTTAATAGTTTGCGAGATTTATTGGGTAGCGCAGTTAAAATTTTCCCCGCAATAATTGCCGCTTTGATAATTATTATGCTGACTCGCTATGCAGCAAAGTTATCTAAAAACGTTGCTAGTCAAGTAGGTCAAAGAACTTTAAAAAGCAAGTCTTTACAATCACTACTGCATAAAGCTGCAAATATAACTACTTGGATAGTCGGCGTTGTACTTGCTTGCGTAGTCGCTTTTCCTGGCTTACGTTTAGGAGACATTATTGCTACCTTGGGATTAGGTTCGGTAGCCATTGGGTTTGCTTTTCAAGACATCTTCAAAAATTTTCTCTCAGGAATTTTAATCTTAATTCAAAGACCATTTCGCATTGACGATCAGATTGTGATTGGCGATCATGAAGGTACAGTAGAGCAGATTGATATTCGGACTACTACGATCCGCACTTACACAGGAGAAAGGATCTTAATGCCCAATTCGGAGTTGTTTACCAGCGCTGTTAGAGTACGTACGGCATATAGTAAGCGTCGCACTGATGTAGCAGTTGGAGTTGATTACAATACTTCCTTACCCGAAGCTAAACAGATTTTACAACAAACAATTGAAAGCGTCGAAGGAGTTGTCAATAAACCTATTCCAGAAATTGATTTAGTTGGGTTTGGTGATAGTTCAATCGATTTGATTGTACGCTACTGGACAAAACCCAGACAACAGCAAGTCAGACAGGTACAGACTGAAGCGATTATAGCAATTAAGTCAGCATTAGACGCTGCCAACATTAGCATTCCTTATCCGATTCGTACCCTTTACCATTACAATCAGGAAAAGTTTAACGACTATCTGCCGTCTGATGCTAATGAAAGTAATGGCAGAAACCGCGATCGCTATGCTGATGATGTATGATTTATAATTAGCCCTACAGTTGCATAACAGTATTTGATTGGATCTAAAAGCTAAGAGCTAATAGCTAGGGCGAAGCCCTTTATAAGTCTGAAACGCTATCGGGGGCTACATCCATTACCTTTTCTTGTTTAGCTATTTGTTGATCGGTAATTAAGTCCTCAAGTTCATCAATATTAACGCCAATTTCTTGACAAGCTTGGTGCAAATTTTCGACAAACAGACTGATATTTTGCTCGTAGCCAGATTGCTTGGCAGCGATCGCCACTCCTTGTTTAGCATTAGCTTTGGCGCAGTCGATTAGTTCTATTCCTTGAAGCATTGGTAATAACTTTTATGTGATTGGTCGATTAACTTTTACCTTTAAACCTTACATAACTTGGGATTAATTTTATCCAACTAATGATTGATCATTGACAGTAACTACAGCTGGATCTGGATTTTTAATGGTTACATCTTGGTTTTCTGTTTTGGCAAGATGCCGTTCTAAGATCTCTAGATTGCGAATATTAGCCTTGAAATAAGCATCAAAAAGATCTCCAGCTATGGGAATAAAGCCGATGGTGGTTTCCAACATAATATTTTTGACCATCTTGGCTATTTCTGGCTTTTCTAAGCCAAAACGAGTTGCCAGGAAAACCAGATAAGCAGACATTCCAGCGGTAATCAAATCTCCTCCTCCAGGTATTAAACCCAAAATGGGATCTAGCCCGATCCGAAATTTAGTTCCAGGTATGCCGATCGCTGTATCTAAAAGGTTAGCCATCCGACGAATTTTTTGGAGATTTTTAAGCTGTTGTATCCGATCCATAATTATAGTTGGACAAATATTGTTGTTCTAATTTTATAGCGACACTTATAGTTACGCGATCCTCCCAATGGTCGATAAATCAAGTCTCAATAGATTACCGTAGTTTTTCGCTTCTGAGATGAATTTTGTCCAGTATATAAGACCACGAAGTGACAACTAATGCTTAGGACTAGATTGTTTTTCCACATAAACTTTAAGTTGTTCAACTGTAACGCCACCGCAGGAAGCAACAAAATAAGCACCAGTCCAAAAGTAAGGTTTCCCGTAAAAGTATTGCTTACTAAGATCGGGATATTCTTTACGAATTAATCTAGAGCTTACAGTTTTCAAGTTGGCAATTAACTTAGATAACTCGATATCTGGCTTGAACTCTACGATCAAGTGGCAGTGGTCGCTCTCTGAATTGAAATCAACTAAAGAGCAATCCCATTTCACAAGTGTTTGCTCAAATATTTCCTTTAATCTAATCAGCCGTTCTTGGTTGATTGCTTTTTTACGATATTTGGTGACTAGAACCATATGAGCGGTAAGCTTGTATACTGACCTAAACCCCTTGTTAAAACTGCTTGACATGACATAGCACTAAACTGTATTGTAATCATAATATCATCAAGCGTCGAGCAATGATTACCTACGCCTACAGGTATAAAATCAAGCCAACACAACAGCAAATAAAACAGTTCGAGCAGTATTTAAGTATTTGTCGTAGTGTTTATAATTTTGCTCACGCAGAACGTAAAGCTTGGTTGGAGTCTCGTAAATGTCAGGCAGATCGTTGTTCGATTAAAAGTGAATATATAATCCCTGCTGATGTACCTTTTCCTGGATACAATCAACAGTCGGCAGCTTTAACAGTCGCCAAAACCAAATTACCTCATTTGAAGCTAGTCAACGCTCAGTGTCTGCAACAGGTATTAAAGCGACTAGATAAAGCATGGACTGATTTCTTTAGAATGCCTAGTAGAGGATTTCCAAAGTTTAGAAATGTCAATCGGTATCGCAGTTTCAAATTCCCCCAGCCAAATACTGTTTGTTTGGATACTGGTAGAGTGAAGTTGCCTAGTATTGGTTGGATTAGGATTAGACAGTCCAGACCATACCCGCAAGGGTTTGTCCCAAAGCAGCTACAGGTTGTTAAAAAAGCAAGCGGGTACTACTTGGTGATTTATTTTGAGTCTTGCGAAACTGTACCCGATGGTCTACCTGGTCAGAAATCAATCGGATTGGATGCAGGAATTGAAAGTTTTGTTGCTACACCGACTCAGTTAATTAAGAGTCCTAAGTTTTTGATTCATCAAGCTAGGAAGCTGAAATTGCTCCAGCGTCGTCTGAAAACTAAAACAAAAGGCTCGAACAACTGGTTGAAGCTGCAAAAGAAGATAGCTAGACTGCATGAAAAAGTGGCTAATACTAGACGCGATTGGCATTTTAAATTGGCTCATTCACTTGTTCAGAGCGCAGATAACATCTTTGTTGAAGACATTAATTTTAAATCTTGGTCAAAAGGGTTATTTTGTAAGCAATCCCTTGATTCTGGTATTGGGGGATTCATCAATACTGTACTGCCTTATGTAGCCTGGAAACAGAGCAAATTTTATCTTAAGGTAGATAAAAATGGTACAAGTCAGGAATGCTGTAAATGCCATGCACATACTGGCAAAAAAGAACTAGGGCAACGGGTACATATCTGTTCCAATCCTAGATGCCTTCACACTGAGCCAAGGGACACCTGTTCGGCTAAAGTAATTCAATATCGTGGAGAATTGGCGGTAGGGCATACCGTCAAGCAAGTTAAACTTGTACAAAACGCTTGCAGAGGCGATGCGACGGGGTTCGAGCAACTCAGCTTGTTTGAACTAGTTGGCAGCCGATGAGTCAAGAATCCCCCAGTAAAACGACGCTAGGAGTTTACTGGCGGGAGTGTCAAATTTCACCTAAGAATTTATAGTAAGAGCAGACATTGATTGTTATATTAAAGGGCATCATGAAAGCAATTACTATTTTAGGTTCGACTGGTTCTATTGGGACGCAAACTCTGGATATTGTTACTCATCACCCTGATCGGTTTCGAGTAGTGGGTTTAGCGGCAGGAAATAATGTTGCTCTTTTGGCAAAACAGATACGTACCTTTAAACCTGAAATAGTTGCTTTGGGGAATGAAGCTAAATTAGCTGAATTAAAAGAAGCGATCGCTGACTGTTCTTTTCAACCCACAATATTAGTCGGTCAAGCAGGTATTTGCGAAGTAGCTCGTTATGGTGATGCGCAAAGCGTCGTGACAGGCATTGTCGGCTGTGCGGGCTTGCTCCCTACCATTGCTGCTATTGAAGCTGGTAAAGATATTGCCTTAGCCAACAAAGAAACCTTGATTGCAGGTGCGCCTGTAGTATTACCTCTAGTCAAAAAGCATCAAGTAAAACTTCTTCCCGCCGATTCGGAACATTCAGCAATTTTTCAGTGTCTTCAGGGTGTTCCCGCAGGTGCTTTACGACGCATTACTTTAACAGCCTCTGGCGGTTCATTCCGCGACCTACCTGTAGAAAAATTAAGTTCAGTAACGGTACAAGATGCCCTCAAACATCCCAACTGGTCAATGGGACAAAAAATTACTATTGATTCCGCAACGTTAATGAATAAGGGGTTAGAGGTAATTGAGGCTCATTATTTATTTGAGCTTGACTACGAACATATTGATATTGTCATTCATCCTCAAAGCATTATTCATTCATTGATCGAAGTGCAAGATACTTCGGTGCTAGCGCAGTTAGGTTGGCCAGATATGCGATTACCGCTACTTTATGCTTTGTCGTGGCCAGAGCGAATTTACACCGAGTGGGAGCAGTTAGACTTAGTTAAAGCAGGAGATCTGACTTTCCGCGAACCAGATCACCAAAAATATCCCTGTATGCAGTTAGCTTATGCTGCGGGTAGAGCAGGAGGTTTAATGCCAGCAGTGCTAAATGCTGCTAATGAACAGGCTGTAGCCTTGTTTTTAACTCAAAAGATTGGCTTTTTAGATATTCCCCGTCTCATTGAGATTGTCTGCGATCGCTTTACTCCCCAAAATACATCTCAACCGAGTTTAGAAGATATTCTAGCTGCTGATCAGTGGGCAAGACAAGCAATTATTAATGCCGAAGCATCCCCTAAGCGAGTTATTGCTTTAAAGTAATACATAACCAATATTAATCATTAATTATTAGAGACTAGAGTGGGAAGAAACAGCTGCATTCTTCTTGCTCTTGTCGAGAATAGCAACTATCTTGCAAGGCAAAAGTCACAAGTCACAAGTCACATTGTGCTAAAGGATAAGCTTCGTGACCGCAGGGAATCCTTTAGGGCAAATGCTAAAGCACATTGTACCTTTGTGGTATACACCTTCGGATATCCTGCGGTCAGAGGAAAAGTTTACAGCTAGCTGATTTCAAGTTTGCAGAATCTTCTAACTTTGGTGCGTAGTGCTATGAACTTCAAAATATGGCAGCAGCTCATTTCGTTTCTCGCAAATTGTTCAATACTTCCTAGCAATAAATATATAAATTATCTAAATTTATAAAATAATCAGTAGTAGCTTACAAGTAGTTTGATTGTCCAACCAACATTCATCATTAGCTAAACATACTTAAATATATATTTATTTACTATTGAACAAAATATGGAAATTATCGAGACTGTAGCTCAAATAAAGTCTCAACTAAAGCAAATTGAGCTGCAAGAGCAAGTTAATCAGCAAGAACAGGCAAAAACTAGCCAACGTATTTTAGATTTAGAAACAGAGCTAAAATTACAGCAGCAGCGTCGTAACCAATTAGACGAAGAAGCTTTAAGCTTATATACACAAGCCGAAGAATTAAAGCTAAAATTAGCCAAATTAAAGCGCATTGCTAATCTATCCAAAGAATTTCTGGAATTACATACTGAATGTCAAGATAATCAAGATTTACTCAATACCTTGTATTCTTCTGTTTCCACTGCCTCAATTGAGGATAACAAACAAGCCTTACTCAATTCGCCAATCTTCAACCAGTTACAGAACCAGGCAAATACACCGGAAAGCAACCAGCCTGATTATTCTCAATATTCGATTAATATAGATGAAATTAAGGCTGCTTTACCCAATGCCGAAAAGATCTATCAACAGCTAGTAGCTGGTTATTTAGAAGAATATAAAACTTATCAAAACTATATTGTAGATGGCTTGGATTTAATTTGGTATGCTGTCGCGTTTATCGCTTTCGGCAGATCTTCCTATCGTAAAATGGGCTTTAAATATCATCCAGATTTAGATGGCTCAGAACGAGCCATGCAGCTAATTAATACTGCTTGGTCTATTTCTCAAAATTTTTTAGGAGATTCAACCCACACAGCATAACATCGTCAACAGTCTTTAAAGAAAGAAATTATCAACCTGATGCCTGAAAACGATAGGATAAATAACCTAGGGATAGCAGTTAAATTAGACGAGTTGAGAATTAGCATCTCTCAAACAACGAGGATTGTATGGTATCAGAGATACAGACTCTACCAAATGAAGTGATCGATCTTATTGCTGCCGGGGAGGTGATCGATTCTTTAGCAGCGGTAATTAGAGAGCTAGTCGAGAATTCTCTTGATGCGGGAGCAAGCCGAATTACTATTGCTTTAGATTTGGATTTATGGCAAGTTCAAGTAGCAGACAATGGTAAGGGGATGTTGTTGGAAGATTTGAGGCTGTGTACTCAACCTCACAGTACTAGCAAAATTCGTACTCAAAAAGATTTATGGCAGATTACTAGCTTGGGCTTTCGTGGTGAAGCTCTTCACAGTATTGCTCAGGTGGCAGATCTAACTATTTGTAGCCGTGCTAAACGCCAAGCAGAACCTATAGGGTGGAAAGTAACCTATCAAGAAACTAAACTCTCTCAAGAAGCGATAGTGGCGATCGCCACTGGCACAATTGTTACTGTCTCTAACCTATTTGCCAGAATTCCTGTCCGTCGTCGAGGCTTACCTCCTGCTGCACAACAGCTCAAGACAATTCAAAAGTTAATTCAGCAAATTGCTCTGTGCCATCCAAACGTCACCTGGCAAATTAAACAGAAAAATAGTCTGTGGTTCAAGATTAGCCCTGGGGCAACGGCTAGAGAGGTTTTGCCACAGTTTCTCAGCCGAGTTAGCAGCAGTGACCTATATCATCATCAGGCAGAGGTGGTAACACCCACTTTCGCTAAACAGACAGTAGCCTTACCTGGGTTAGCAATTAACCCTCAATCATCAATAGCCGAGCGATCGCAGATAGAATTAGTTATCGGTCTACCAGATCGCTGTCATCGTCATCGAGCAGATTGGGTTAGAGTATCGGTCAATCAGCGCTATGTGCGATCGCCTGAATTAGAACAGACAATTTTAAACAGCATGGCGAAAACTTTACCCCGCGATCGCTTTCCCATCTGTCTGATTCATCTTCATACCTGTCCGAGCCAGGTTGACTGGAATCGTCATCCTGCCAAGTCAGAGATATATCTTCATTCTCTTTCTTATTGGCAAGCCGAAGTTAGTCAGGTAATTTCTCAAGCTTTGAAACTTAATACAGGAAATCTTCCCCCTGGGGTATGCGATCGCCGTATTGGTAAAATGTTACGGGTAGCGGAAGCTTCTTCTAAATATCAAATTAACCGCGAGTTAACTGGCAAATTATCAGCTCAAAAACCAGCATCCCAAATCAATTCTTTACAACTTAAGGCAGTTGCTCAGGCCAACAAAACTTATATTGTTGCCGAACACTCTTCTGGAGTATGGCTAGTCGAACAGCATATCGCCCACGAACGCGTTCTCTACGAACAGCTACAGGATTGTTGGGAATTAGTCCCCCTCAAAACATCGATTACTTTAGAGTATCTAAAACCACGGCAGTTAGAGCAGCTACAAAGACTAAACCTTGATATTGAACTATTTGGCGAGAATATCTGGGCAGTACGCAATGTTCCAAAAATACTATCAGACAGGGATGATTGCGCGGAAGCTTTAATTGAATTAAGTTGGGGCGGAGATTTGCGATCGGCTCAGGTAGCAACTGCTTGTCGTAGTGCGATTCGCAACGGTACAATTTTGAGTTTAGAAGAAATGCAGAATTTGTTGAACCTCTGGCAAGCTACTCGCAACCCCCGTACCTGTCCTCATGGTAGACCAATTTATCTTTCCCTCGAAGAATCTAGCCTATCTCGATTTTTCCGTCGCCATTGGGTCATTGGTAAGAGTCACGGTATATAGCGAACTATATAATACGTCTAAGGTAAATTTAATAGCTAAAATATGGAGCAAGCTCTTAGCTTTAAGCTAATTCACATCAAGCGTATTAAGCTTTTTGGATTTGATTAACTAGTTTTGATAACTCCTGCTGAATTTCTTGCAATCGGGATCGCTCGATTATATTTTTCTCTTGATTGAGATGGACTAAGTTGTCATATTGTTGGTTAATATTATTTACTTTTTGATTTAATTCTAGAAACTTTCTCGTAAGTTTTTGCATGGAGTCTAAATTATGTTCAAAAGACTGAGTAGACTTTTGTAGAACTAAAGAAGATTGAGAAAATTGATTTTGGGCGATCGCTAAATCATTGGTTGCCGATGTTAGCTTTTCGGGAAAACGACTATTATCTAAAACGCGGGCAGCCTGTTCAAAAGTTTCGGCACTATGGTGAATTTTAACAAAAGCTTTGGTCATCGATTCTTCAATAGTGTTGCCCAATTTATATACCATACCCTCAAAATCCCGACTAAACTTATCAATCGCTTCTTCTAAGGAACTAACAGGTTGTATTTTGGGTAAATAAATATTGTCGATATAGTCTTCTAGAGAACTAAGCAAACTTGCTTTTACTATATTAGTATTCCACAACAAATTTAAGACAGTGAGCAAAGAACTACAGGCGATCGCAATTAAGCTAGTAGTAAAAGCAACTCCCATTCCCTGTAATGGACTGTTTAATTCTTCAACCAAGTTTCTAACATCGTTAATGTCAACTTGAGTAATTGTTTGACTTAAACTTGCCAGGTTAAAAGTAATGCCTAAAAATGTCCCCAATAAACCAAAAGATAGGAGTAAATTAGGTAAAACACGACCGAGGTGATCGACAAACTCACATCCTAAGGAAAGTCCTAAGAAATATAATTTTTCCTGACCATACGCTCCTTCAATTACTGAAGCCGTATTAAATTGATCTGGATTGAAACTGCGATTAACAAACCTTTGTTCTAGTCTGGTAATAATTCTGGGCGTAAATTCCAGCTTAACTCCGCTCAATAATCTTCTAGTTTTTTCGGCTAAATATTGCAAATGCCGATATAAGCAATAACGTAATAAAATAGCGAAGATTGTCGGCAAAATCACCAAAAAAATGGCCAAAATAACTAAATAGCCAGGAATTAAATAAAAAATACTCAATATTTGCTGCATAATTTTAAAAAAAAGATTTATCTCTTTTAACTAGAAACTCGTAACCTTATATTTTCCTACACCCCATCCCCTAAACCTTACTCCCTGACACAACCCAAGTCTCTCGCTATATTCGAGAATTGGTATGACTTTTGACTTTTGACTTTTGGCACATTGATTACTTTAAACTAATGATCGAGAGGGTTCAGATTGTTCGATAGAGACAGCTTCTCCATCTAAAGCGTCAATTATGCTTAAGATTTCCCTTTCAAAGCTAACCTGCGCCCGATTAGTTTTAGCACCAAAGTAAAAGCTGTTGTTGTGTTCCAACGCCCAAATCTGAGAATGAGAAAAGTAACTCATCACTACTCCTATCATTAGCAGCGCAAACCCAGTATAGACAATGGGTACACCAGGATCGGCTTTAATCTGTAAACCAGTGCTGCCAATAATATCAATTAGCTTGATTTTAATGCCGTCAATATCTATACTTTGACCAATACGGATGGCGCTGGTTAAATCTCCCTGTTGATTATAGATTAAGGCTGTTCCCTGTAAATCCTTGATTAACATCGAAACACCAGAACTCAAATCGGGTTTAGTAGGAATCCAAGTTCCCCAAATGTTTCCTGCACCCAGAGTGTCTAACTTAGCCACCGGTAGCTGAAAAATCGGGCTATTATTTAACTGAACTTTCGCAGCAGCAATACTCCAATTAGTCTGGTATAAAGTAACGCCATCGTAGCGCAAGGGCTTATTAACGTGGATAGTTGACCGCTTTAATTCTTCACCGCGATCGCTAATTACCGAAAGATCGGAATAAAACTGATCGATATCGCCGTTATCGGTATAGTCAATCCAGAAGCGATTTACCTTAACTGACCAGTTATCAGGAATCTGAGAAGCCGAAAAAGGACCTGATTCAATAATATTCTGAATTTTAAAAGTGTTGCCGCTGGCGATCATTTCCTGGGCAAAGAAGCCCGTGAAGATGCCCCATATTCCCCCGGCTAAGACAGTTAACATCCCAATATGTACTATAATTGGCCCAATCCGCCCAATAATACCTTTGCGGGCATATAGAGTATGATCCTGTTGCCAGATCTGATAGTTTTGCTTACTTAACAAAGGAATCAAAGACTTAATTGAACCCCGTTCTAATTCGGCACTCAGGGCTAATTTTTCAAACTGCTGCGGTTTTTGATAGTATTTCCATTTACGGGCAGCTTTCAGGGCGGGCAACTGGCGGGTAAAAGTACAGGCAGTTAAGCTGGCACTAAAAAGAATTAGTAATGAAAGATACCACCAGGTACTATAGACGTGGTTTAGACCCCAGGCTAAAATAACTTTCCAGGTTAAGAAGCCATATAAAGCAGGAGCAAGAGGGTAATTTTGTTGATAGAAAGAGAGGGTTTCTGCCTGTTCAATAACCGTACCTGCGATACTTACTATGGCGATCGCCAATAGCAAAATAATAGCTAGTTTTAAGTTAGCGACAATGCCAACGAAGCGACGGAATATTGAGCCTGGCTTGAGAAGAAAATTCATTATTTAATTTATGTGTTGATATATCCGAGTTAAAAATTAGAGGCGATCCACTGCTTGATCATAAATTTTATTATGAAATATTTTGATATGAAGTGAGGTCGAGATTGTCTATTTCACTCAGATATTTATGATGAGAAAGGCTTTACTAGCTTGTGATAAACCAATCTGAGAAACAAGAAGCACATCATGTCCAGTATCAATTAGGAATCTTGCACTGATAGCATAAACGTCTTGATCTAGGAGAAATCTCATTATTAAGCCGACACGAGTTCAATATCTTCAGCCGCTACCAAAGCGATCGCATATTGTAGGCAAGCACGAATGTCCTTAATTTGTATGTCAGGGTAGTAATCCTGAATAATTGCATTAAAAGAAGTCCTTCGTTCAGCAATTCGAGAATATTTTGCACTGTGATATGTGTTCCTGCTATGCAAGGCTTACCAAAATGAATTTGAGGGCTAACCGAGATTCTGTCCATGTTCTGTTATTAAAGTTACGATATACCTCAATTCTAAAGGATATTTCCTGAAGGATAAGCCTTATAGTAAACACTGTTGCCGCAGATTAATCCATCCAGTGTTGAGATGAAGCGATCGTAATTTTTAAGATTTAAACAGAAAGCGATCGCTTTTTACTGGAGTAATCAACAGTATTTATACTTATTCCCTAATAATTAACCAAAATAGTCATCTTTCATAATTTGCTCTACTTCAACAAAACCATCCTCAGGAATTTCAAAGTCAAATCTCATAATAGAGATTGCATCCTGATAAATATCAAAGTATTCAGATTTAAGATAATTATTCAGGCTGGGATTTTTCTTGAGGATTCGATTAATACGATTGCGAAAATTAACAACTTCTTGTTGCCATCCTTTACGACATCTTTCTACTTCTGAATCCCAGAACTTTAGCTTAAGGATATGCTCAATCAATCGCTGCATATAACTATCTAGCGATCGCTTTTCTGACTTTCCCATATCGTCTATTTCGTCTAACAGATTATCCCAGTCCATATTTTCAAAATCTCTATTTTGAATAGCTTCTTTTGTTTTTTCAATCCAAAGGTTGAAGTCACAATCGTGTAACTGTTTTAAATTAATCATGATTTTAAATTTTGTCGTAAAAATTTAGTTTATCGAAGAATTTTGCTCAGCAGCTAGCGATACTCACCAATTAAAGTCACAGATTACTCTTTCTGAGGATGAGCAAAATTTTAATCTACTAAAAAGCGATCACACCATATAAATAAGGCGATCGCTTTTTCTATTTTGCTATTTAATCTTATGTTAAGATGATCGCTTGTTTAATTAGAACATTTTTTAGAGACGCGACTTAGGACTTAATCGCCCAAAAAATCTTCGTCAAGAGATTCAGCTAAGGAAAATGGACATTCTTCAGGAAAAACAACCGTAGATAAACCTGTTTCGTCACCAGCTTGTTTTTTGGCAGCTAAATAACAATCAGCTAATGTGGATGATAAGTGATTTTTAAGACTGGGACTATCAATCAGTAATCGTTGTACTCTGCGTCGATGTTCTCTGATACTAGACTTCCAGCTATTAGAACGCCTGGAGGGTTGATATCGCCATTTAAGCAAGTGAAGTATAATGACAATCAAGTTACTTTCAATGGCTCTTTTCTCACTTTTACCCAAGCTTTCTACTTCCTCAATTAAATTTTTTAGATCTAACTGGGCAAATTCTTTTTCTTTTAGTAATTCAGCAGTTTGAACCAGCCACTGACAATAATCGCGATTGTAAAGAACCGATTGGTTGTCATTTATTTCTATTTGAGTAGTCATAAACCTTAAAACTCTTATAAGGATTGCTTTGTGGCTCCTTAATTATATCAGAAAGGAAAAAAACTCTCTTGAGCTTGCTTTAACAATCTGCGATCGCTCAGAGATTCAGCGCGTTTACCTTAGCTAGTTTTAGAAGTACAAAGTAAATACTCGCTACAAGAAATTAGCGATCGCAAGATCGCTATATTAGACCTCTTGCATGAATCATGCGATCACTAAACTCAGCCCACAATTGTACTTGTTCGTCGGTCATATTTTGTTTCGCGATCGCGTCATTATCCTACTTTTCTCATTTTCTTTCTA
>JBHJNW010000013.1:0-13029 GCA_050330395.1 Pleurocapsa sp. | reverse complement strand
TTTTGGAGCTAATCGTGCCACATCCTGATTCCCTACTTGTCAGCAAAAACTATTTTTAATCTAATTACTTATTCTCCCACAACAATAGTCGGTTAACTTACGCCGAGCTGTACTAGTTTGTTCCCCCTTTTTGGGAAAATGAGCGAAACCATTTTTGAATTTGAGTTCCATTACTCGATGAATTTTCAGTGTTGTCTCTATTTTTAATTTGTAGAACCAACCACTTGCCATTTTTATCTTTGCTGATGAAGTCAATCCTTAATATTCAGCTAATTCCGATTATTTACTAGACAGAAATTGTTTGCCTTATCTAGGCTGTACTATCCTAACCTCACTCGCATTAACTGAAAACCGATTTTTTCTAGACTGCGACTTTAATAAATAATACGCAGGGGGGACGAAATAAAGAGCGATGAAAGTTGCACCAATTATCCCACCAGCGATCGCAACTGCTAATGGCTGCCAAAATTCTCCACCAGAAAGTAGTAGGGGAAGAAAACCGATCGCGGTTGTTAAGGTTGTCGAGATAATATGACGAGTTGAATGTAAGACTACTTGTTGAATAGCTTTAGGATTGCCAGTTTTGGCGACGGGATGATTAGAAATGGCATCGAGAACGACAATGGAATCATTGACCGCTATACCAATTAAACCAACTGTACCGATAATAGGGTTGAAGCCAAAGGGATAGCCAAATAACCAGACGGAAAAGATACCTAAGCCTCCTGACGCGATCGCAACTATGCCGATAATGGCTGCTAGTTGGAATGAACCCAGGGAAAGTACTAAAACCGCGATCATGATAATGATTAGAACGCTGACAGTTGAGACTAAACCGCCTAACGCATCATTTTTTTCTTCCGCCTCGCCACCAAATTCATAGGTATAGCCAGGTGGTAAGACAAAGTTGTTGGCTGCTAATTTTGCTTGAAATTGGCTTAAAATCTCTGCTGGTAAGATTCCAGCCGTTAGAAAAGCTTGAACGGTATTAACTCTTTGTCCGTTGTAGTGAGTGACTTGTGCTAGTTCTGGTTTGACTTGCACTTTACCCAAGGAGTCGAGAGGTACAGTGGTAAGGGGATTATTTTGATTACTATTACGACTGGGAGAAGTTGCGATTAAATCTAAAGAAGAAATTTGAGATAAGTTAGCGCGATCGCGATTTCCCAAACGCACTCTGACGGGTAATTCTTCTGTTCCTTCTAAAACTGAACCACCAACCGCACCTTCTAAGGTAGTATCTAATTGTTGGGCGATAGTTGTCCGATCTAGTCCTGCTAAACGTGCTTGTTCTTCATCTACTTGTAACTGTAGCTGGGGTTGAATTTCGTCTAAACTGGCGCGAGTATGGGTAATATCGGGGATTTGGAGCAAAGTTTGTCTGGCTGTTTCTCCTAATGCTTGCAGGGTTTCTAAATTAGAACCATAAATCCGCATTTCAATGGGTGCAGCAAAAGGTGGTCCTTGTTCTAGCTGTCTGACAATTATTCTGGCTGCGGGAAAAGCTTTATCTAATTCGGTTTGGAGTTTTTGAGCTACAGAACTAGATGCTAGGGAGTTTAACTGGACTAAAGCTTGAGCGTAATTAGCTTGTTGTTCTTTGCCGCTAGTTAAATTGTAGTAAAAACGGGGGATGCTTGTACCTAATAACCAGTGAACGTCTTTTACTTCTGGATGAGCGATTATTTGTTGACGAATTTGTTTAATTACAGTCTGAGTTTGTGTCAAAGAAGCTGAGGATGATAATTCTAGTTCTATTTGTAGTTGATCGCGATCGGCAGCAGGAAAGAATTGTTGTTCGAGATTACCAGCTTGAATAAAACCAATAATTGGAATTAATAAAGCCAGGAAGATTGATAAGACAGGTTGAACAAGTGTCCATTTTAAGCTGCGTTGATATATGCGAGTTAAAGCAGGAAAAGAAACACCGCTTTGCAACCATCTGTATGTATTGCTTTGCCCTCCAAGTTTGGGGGATTCAGGGGGCTTACGATCTAATAAAGCTGTTAAGGCAGGAATAATTGTTAAAGAAATAAATAGGGAACAAGAGACAGCTATGATCACGGTAACAGCGATCGCTCCAACAAATTCTCCCGTAGCCCCAGGTAACAGTGCAATAGGTAGGAAGGCGATAACAGTTGTGAGAGTTGAACTCAACAGAGGGATGGCTAAAGTCTTGACGCTATTAGTAATTGCAGTTTTGGCTTTAGTTTCTCGTCGCAGTTGATTTTGTACCTCATCGACCATAATGATTGCATTATCAATTAAGATACCCAGGGCGATAATTAAGCCTGTAATCGACATTTGATGAAGAGGAATATTAAACCAATTCATCCAACCCAAAACCATCAAAACCGATAGAGGTAAGGCTGTACCAACGATCAAAGCACTGCGCCAACCCATCATCACTACAGTTATGCCAAAGACTAACGCTGCACCGAATAAGAAATTAAGATTTAAATTATTGAGTCTTGCCTCAACATAACTACTTTGATCGAAAATAATTGGTAAACCAATACTACTAGGTAACTCAGATTGAAATTCAGCAATCTTTGGCTGTGCTGCTTTGCGCCATAAATCCAGTTTTTGTCCTGATTCAATATGAACTGCGATCGCGATACCAGGATAGCCATTAATTAAAGCCAGTTCGTTTGCAGGTTCGGTAATTCCTTTACGGATAGTTCCGATGTTTTGTAAGGTTACAAATTGACCGTTATCACCAAAACTAATGGGAATTTCTCTGATTCTGGCTAAAGTATCCAGTTCCCCAGCGACTTCAATTAATAAATTCTGTTCATTACCGCGTAATTGTCCAGCAGCAATCTTACTATCACTTTGAGCAATTTGTTGTGATAATTCCGTTGCTGTTAAATTGCAGGGCTATTTCATTCTAAAAAGAGACAAAATATGCTCTAGTCCAAATTGCGATTTTCTCTTTGCTTGAGCCATGTTATTAAAACCCGCATCTCGATAAAGATTAAGTGTTAAATTTCGTGCAATTGACCAAATTTGAGGTAGTGGAGTGGTACGAATACGAGATTTATCTTCTCCTAAAGTCACGTCTTTACAGTAATGAACTTTATTCTCTACTCCCCAATAACCACGAATACGACCAGCAAAATTGGTAACAGATTCTTCCAAATCAGCCAGGTAATACCTAGTTTCAGTCTCTTGTTTATTTCTAGTTGTCCTTTGAGACTCAACACGAATTACTGTAGCGATTGAATCCCAGCCAGTTTGGGTACAATTGAACGGACAAATGCTCACAGTTCGTTTCTCAATACGTCCATGCCCTTTATTCACAGTGCAAACAGTCTGATGAGGAATAAACTGTTGTGTAACGGTACGATAGAGAGTTGGCTGATTTCCTTTGAGTGCCGCTAAATAATGATTACCACTCTTTATAATTATCCCAATGGTTTTTTTGGGGTATTAATCGCATCAAACGCAAAGACAACTCCTTCCAATGCTAATAATTCGATTAACTCCGGTAGAGCTTTGATTTCATTAGTTTTTTTGTCTACTTGATGTGTTTGAAGAATTAATCCTCTTTCGACTAAATATGCACTTACTAGCATGATCGCAGGATGGGGTTGGCAATCAGAATTGGTATTTTCTACCATGAATGAGCCTCTAAGCACTTTTCTATCCAATCCAATCGTTTCTCCTGCTGTGGGAGTAATTTCCAAGAATGCTGCCAATTTTGACGAATAATCACTATAATCTATCTTTAACAAGACTCGGCGGATTGTACTGTAGGAAGGAAGACGATTGACATCAAATAACTGCTTTAATTGCTCTTTATAA
This sequence comes from Pleurocapsa sp., assembly GCA_050330395.1. Taxonomy (GTDB): domain Bacteria; phylum Cyanobacteriota; class Cyanobacteriia; order Cyanobacteriales; family Xenococcaceae; genus Waterburya. The sequence continues at coordinate 9,222 of JBHJNW010000013.1, read as the reverse complement.
GAATCTATCCAATCCCCAATAGCTAAAAATCCTTGATTTCCTGCCACTACTGACAAAGTAAATATTGCCAGACACAAGGGAATGGAGTGTCTTCTGCCTTGTCCTCTACGAACATCTGGTAAATCAGCAAATGCTTCTAGTATTGCTATTCGAGACATTTTTATCTTCTGTCTTTAACATTAGCAGATTATTCTACCATCCAGAATGAAATAACCCTGCTACCTAGCAGAGGTTAAGTGTATTCGCAGATTAAGACACGACATTAAAAAATTAAAAATTAACAGCATGAATTTCCATGGTCTGTGACCCGTTTTCGTGACTGCATTTTTGAGCGATCGCACTATATAAGGCGATCGCTTTTTTTGTGGCTGTTTTTTAAATTAAATACCAGTAATAATACGTATATTTTTTGCCAATTGATAATTAATAACTATCTTCATCTTAAATTTATTCAATATCAATCATCCACACCATTTCTTTGTAATAAAAGTTCAGTGATTTCAAGAGTTTACGCTACATAGTTACCACTGTTATTGTTGATTCAACTGGCAAATAAAAGTCTGAAAGAACAAAGAAAACAAAAAAACATTCAATTAATTAATACTAAAACAATTTATTTTACGAATAGAAGGAAACAAACTTAAATGCTTAAATTTACTAATCTTATAAAACTTAGTTCAACTACTCTTTTGGGTATTCTGGCAACAGGAACTTTAATCTCACAGTCTGCAATGGCTGCTCCAGTAAAAATAGATTCATTAGACACTACTCGTGTTCCTGCTACATCTAGTCAAGGTAGTGTTTGCGACCAATCTGGCTCTAATTGTGCAACCAAAAATTATGGAACAGGCACAAATATCAGGTTAAATGGATTTAGAGCAGGTGGTAAAGATTATTCAATTTTAAAACTGGTTGACGAAGCCAGATTTCAAAGAGTCGATAATAATAAAGTTCAAGGAAACCGACATATTTATTTTTTGGAAACAGGCAGCAATAATTCTATAGGAAGTTCGGCTGTTTTCACTATGGAAGATGCTGTAAGAAGTGACTTTATTAATGGTGGAACAGATAATGTATTTGCTAATGATAGTGGAACAAACTTCAATAACATTGAGCGGGTTGATTTCTTAATTAAAAGCGGATTAATAGTGAAACCAGAGTATGTAAATGATGCAGGCTTCTTAATTTTAGAGCGTGGAGGTAACGACTCATTCAATATTGCAGCTATTACAGAAATTGATGCTAATGGAAACCCCAGTAGGTTTGGTAATTTAATCAAGATTGATCATACTAAAAAGGTTTGGGGCAATTCGGGTATTGGGATCCAGACTAGTGTTTTTCAAAATCAGTCTAATTGGAATGCTCCTAAACTAACTACTTCTTTAGGAAGTCAAAATATTCACGGTATTTTTGTCTCAATTTCTTCTTTAGGAATTACTTCAAATCAAACAGTTTACGGTTATGCTCTATTTCCTGGTGATATAAGCTCTAGCAACGATTTAATAGGCCTAAGTGATTTTCCCAAAAATACTTCAGATGGTTCAGGAAACGGTGGATTAGATTTAATTTCTAGCGGGGGACTTTTTATTCCTAAAAATGTACCAGAGTCAGCAGTATTTAAACCAGCCTTGGCTGTGAATGATCTTATCACCACGAATGAAGATGATAGTGTAAGTGGTAATGTCTTAACCAATGATATTGGTGAGGGTCTAGTTGTCACTAGCACAGGTCAAAAAACTTTGACATCGGGAGCTGTAGTAAACATTAACAGTAATGGTACTTTTACTTATAATCCCAATGGTAAATTTAAATCTTTAAAAATTGGTGATACCAAAATCGATACTTTTAATTACACAATGAAAGATAGTAGTGGCAACATCGGCAGTGCTATTGTAACTGTAACTATTAATGGGGTTGCGGATAGTCCTGTAGCAGTGGATGACACTAGCAGAACAGATGAAGATAAGATCAAATGGATTTCTGTGCTGATGAATGACAGCGATCCTGATACTGCCAGAGAAGACCTAACTATAACTAAGATCAACAATACAGTTGTCAGTGGTAACACTGCCATTACACTTGATTCTGGTGCAACAGTTGAAGTTCACCAAATTACCGATTCTTCAAAACACAGCACTCAAGGAAAGTATATTTTAAAATATGACCCTAGACCTAGTAGTTCTTTGAATGCTCTTAATACAGGAGATAAAAAAGACGACATCTTTACCTACACTGTAAGTGATCCAGAAGGCAATACTGATCAAGGTAGCGTAACTGTAACCGTCGATGGTATTACAGATATCGCCGACTAACATTTAATTGACTTTAATTGACTTAAACTTTCAATATTTTTTAAAGCGATCGCACCATATAATGCGATCGCTTTTTTCATTATAATTTTTTTATTTCAACAAAAAGCGATCGCATTCAGTATATTTAGATGTTTATTTTCATCTCAATCTAGTTTGAAGGTTTATTTAAGTTTTATTGTAATTTTAGCTGAGCAAGATTATTAGCCGAGATCGCTTTTCTATTTGACTCGATAAACAATGCGATCGTCTACAAATAATTTAAAAAACTTGCTGGCAGATTAATTTAATCTAAAACATTAGTATCAAGTCCGATCAATAGCACCCTGAGCGAGCGCCTCTTCCATATCTGCCAAAGAAACAGCTTTCATTCCTGGACGATATTTACAGATATCATTTCTGCTTATTTAAGTGGAGTAGCAGAAGTTGTTCGGGACAACGGATGGTTGCTTGCTAAAACTTACTTCAACTGCGATCGCTGCACTATCTGTAGAACTTATCGCAATTGCGCTGCTTTCTATAGACAAAACGCCAGAAGATGCGAACTAAAAAAATCTCGCTCCATAAACCAATAAGTCAATTATAGATGAAAAATATCAACTGATAATTAAAAAAACTGACCATAAATTGAAAAGTTAGCTTAGAATAATTATTATCTAGTTAAACTTTTAACATCTGTGCTGCTAAACAGAATATTAGTTTTTTGAAGCAAATAATCGAGAAAAATAATATGTTGCCTATCGTTCGTAATCTAATTACTGTCGGAGAATCGATCAATTTTAATACGGCAACTAATGAGGAATTAGCATCAGCTTATAGTGAGATTTTGCCTCCTAACGCTACAGAATTAATGGGATTGAGAAAAAAACTGGAACGAATTAAATCCAATTTATCTAAGACTCCCAATATGGGGTGGTCGCAATTTGGAAGTTTGATGGGTCGCGAATTTCAAGAGTCTCTTTATCAATCAGAAAAATAAGAATTGTGTCTTTAAAAATTAGATTAATTACCTTAATAAGTATTGTATCTTTGTGGGAGCAAAATATAGAATCGATAGTTAAAATGATAGTGTAATAAGAAAAAATAGTTTGAGAATGTTTAACCAAACTATTTACAGATTTATTTTAAATGTAAATCTCTAGACTTTTGATTGAGGAGATATTTTCAATTGGTTTGGTGTTAATATTCTCTCCCCACTTGTTGTATCTGGCTTGGTTAATTTGATAGTTTCCTAAGTTGTCTTAAGAATCACTACCCAAAAAAAACACAATAAAATAATAATAATTAAGAAACTTTGAAATAAAAGTAATAGATGTAGAGCCAGATGTAGGTCAAGAAGTAAGTTGTTCTACCCGATTACTCAGCTTTCTTTTCAAATATGCATGCAGTAAAAATTAGTAAATATCTATAAGATCGAGCAGAATTTTAAAATTAATCTAGGAAAATAAACTTAATGTTGATCGCCAAAAAAACAGCTTTGGTTTACTGCGAAAATCAATTTGGCTTAATAGACGGTAAAACCGCAGCAGGTTTAGTTCGACATTCCCAAATCTATGATATTGTCGGCGTAATTGATAGTTCCTTAGCGGGTAAAGATGCAGGGGAACAATTAGATAATAAAAAGAACTATATTCCTATTTTTGACAATTTAGAGTCGGCTTTAGCTAAATTACCCAACATTCCTGATTGCTATATCTATGGCAAAGCACCCTTAGATGCCACCATACCCCTCGAAGAAAGAGCTTTAATCTTAGAAGCAATGAGCAAAGGGATGGATATCATTAATGGTCTTCATCAGTTTTTTTCTGAAGATAGCGAATTTAGCGAAATGGCTGCTCATTGGGGAGTTGAAATTCAAGATATTAGAAAACCGCCGAAATTAAAAGACCTCCATGTCTTTACAGGACAAATTGCGAAAGTGAATGTTCCTGTAATTGCGGTGTTAGGGACTGATTGCGCCTGTGGAAAAATGACTACCGCAGTGGAATTAAATAAAGCTTTAAACGATTCGGGAATTAAATCGGTGTTGGTTGCCACAGGTCAAACTGGCTTAATGCAAGGGTTTACATATGGTGTAACCATTGATGCGCTGGTATCTCAATTTGTGATTGGAGAAATAGAAAATGCTGTTGTTCAAGCCTTTGAACAAGAAAGCCCCGACATTATTTTGGTGGAAGGACAAAGTTCCGTCTCTCATCCCGCTTTTATGAGTTCAGTCGGTATTTTAAAAGGCAGTATGCCCGATGGAATTATTCTTCAGCATCCCCCAGGCAGAAAGTTTCGCTGTGATTTTCCAGATTTACTTATGCCAACTATTGTCAGTGAAATTCTTTTGATTGAAGCGATTTCTCAATCCCCAGTTTTGGCGATCGCCTTAAGCCATGAAAATCTGAGCGCAACAGAAATGCAGAAAACGATCAAAGGCTATGAAGAGCGTCTTTTATTGCCAACTACAGATGTCTTGACCTATGGCTGTTCAAAATTGATACGTGCCTTAGGACATCTTTTGCCTACTTTTGAGCGACAAAACCAAAGTAATAGTTCTCAGACACTTCCTTTATTAACGACAGGGTGAACGTCAAAGATTGCCACAAAATATATGAAAGCGTTTATGCCAAGAATAGAAATTTCTCTAGCCAAAATACAGCATAACGCTCGGATGTTATGTCAACTTTATGGACAAAGGGGAATCTCTTTAATGGGAGTTTCTAAAGCAGTACTGGGAGAGCCTTTAATTGCCGAGGCAATGATTCGGGGCGGCGTAAAGTTTATTGCCGATTCTCGCTTAGAAAACATCCAGAAGATGAAGATTGCCAGAATATCGACTCGCTTTGTTTTACTTCGCACCGCCTTAAGTCAAGCAAAATCTGTTGTTGAAGATGTAGATATTAGCCTAAACACAGAAATTGAGACGATTAAGGAACTCGACTATTATGCCAAAATACAGAACAAAATTCATCAAATAATTTTAATGGTGGAAATGGGAGATCTACGGGAGGGGATACTTCCCCGCGATCTTTTTCCATTTATTAAACAAGTTCTTTCCTTACCTTATATCAAGATAGTAGGACTTGGTTGTAATTTGGCTTGTTATGGGGGAATTAAGCCTGACAATCAAAAAATGCGGCAATTATCAGAATTAACTGATGCGGTGGAAAAGAAATTTCAAATTAACCTATCTTTAATTTCTGGAGGAAATTCCGCTAATTATGAATGGTATAAGTCTGCACCCGAAATCGGGCGCATTAATAATTTGCGTGTGGGAGAATCAATTCTCTTGGGATGTGGAACTGTTAACCGCCAAGCCATTCCCCAATTACATATCAACGCTTTTAAATTGATTGCCGAAGTTATCGAATCAAAAGTAAAACCTTCTATTCCTTTTGGAGAAGTTTGCCAAGATGCCTTTGGTAATGTTCCTGTCTTTCGCGATCGCGGTATCCACAATCGAGCAATTATTGCTTTGGGCAAACAAGATACACTGATCTCTGGCTTAACTTGCGATCGCCGTATGGAAATACTCGGTTCTAGTAGCGATCATGTTGCGATCAACAGCCAGAACCTTGGTTTAAAGGTGGGAGTGGGAGTAGATTTCAATTTGGATTACGGTAGTCTTCTTGCAGCAATGACTTCTCCTTTTATTAAGAAGCAATTTATTTAATCAAACGCGAACTTTATTAGTATTAGTTGGGTTTTTGAGAAATATTTTTTTAATATAGCAAAACTTCTAGTTATAGCTACGCAAATAACTTTGATGAAAACAAGCTCTTCAGGCTTCTTACTCACAGATTCCTTAGATTTTTAGGTTAACTTGATTATTGCTCATAAGATAAATTTACTGTCTACGAAATCGGAGTTTTATATGTCTTCTTTTAATCAAGGTATTCTTGTCACAATTGTAGGCGAAGCCGTATTGCAGGATCGTCTAATTAAGTTATTAACCACATTAGGTGTCTCTGGCTACACAATCGTACCAGTACAGGGTGCAGGTAGTCATGGTAGACGCACGGGCGATATGGCTGGCTATAACACCAATATTGAAGTTAAAACTATTGTGACACCAGAAATATCTGACCAGTTGCTTGAAAAGCTCGATCAGTTTCCCGAAACTTACGCCCTGATTGCCTTCCGACAAAGTGTAGAAGGTTTGTTTAGTTAGACAGTCAAAGCTTTCTCAAAGCCATCAAGTCAATTTACTCATTTGCTTTCTGGGAATGGGTTAAATTAGCGATCGCCAATTTAACCCACTTTAAATCAATAATATTTTAATATTTTCAAAAGCGATCAACTAAAGCGCAGGGTTATCTCTTAGAGCTTTGAAGTAGATTTTTAAATTAAATATCTCATAATAAATATTTATATTTTAAGTAAAATTATTTAATAAATGTTATACTTTCAACATGAACCAACCAAACGTAATCAGCATCATCACCCTAAATAATCAGGCAGCTTTGCCATCATCATAGTGATGGAAGTGAATCGATTTCCGCTCTTTGCTTATTACTTAAAATTCTGGAAAGTATAATTTGAAAAATCAATTTTCTTTGAGCAATAAGCTGTTAACACCTTTCATCTTGGTGGTATTAGTTTTTTTGATTGGATTTAATAGCTATGTTGTGCTTAATCCTGGTCAGGCGGGTGTCATCAGCATCTTGGGTAAGGCACAAGATGTAGTTTTATTAGAGGGAATTCACTTTAAACCGCCATTGATTTCCACTATAGACATCTACGATCTAACTGTGCAAAAGTTTGAAGTACCTGCACAGAGTTCTACCAAGGACCTTCAGGATTTATCAGCTCGTTTTGCGATTAACTTTCGCCTCGATCCTTTATTAGTCGTCAATATCCGTAGAACACAAGGCACTTTGGCAAATATTGTCTCGAACATTATTGCCCCTCAAACTCAAGAATCTTTTAAAATTGCTGCTGCCAAGAGAACGGTAGTAGAAGCAATCACGAAAAGAAATGAACTTAAACAAGATTTTGATGATGCTTTAAGTCAAAGGCTGGAAAAGTATGGAATTCTTATCCTTGACACTAGTGTAGTCGATTTGGACTTTTCCCCAGAGTTTGCCAAGGCAGTAGAAGAAAAACAAATCGCCGAACAGAGAGCCAAAAGAGCAATTTACGTTGCTCAAGAAGCGGAACAACAGGCTCAGGCTGATATTAACCGTGCCACAGGTAGAGCTGAAGCTCAAAGGTTGCTAGCTGAAACCTTGAAGGCTGAGGGTGGTCAACTAGTACTAAGAAAAGAAGCAATTCAAGCCTGGAGAGACGGCGGATCGCAAATGCCTAAAGTATTAATCAGCGGAGGAAAAGACCAAGCAGGTGTTCCTTTTTTGTTTAATCTTGGCGATGTTCAATAGTAATGCGCTTCAATAGTTTCTCCATTAAGCCAACGATACTGAGTCAAGAATTAAACCCAAGGTAGATTTTGACAAAGATTCCCCAAGAGTCAACATGATAAACATCTAAAATTTTAAACAATAGGCAAAATGAATCAGCAATACAAAAACCCCGCACTTCAACAAGAACCAATAGGTGAACCCGCAGTAATTATTGCTCCCAGAGAAAATGAATCTCTATTTATGTGGATCAAAGGTACTGGTCGATTTATGCCCCGAAAATCCGATCGCATTTATGATGAGAAGGAAAGTAATGAATTAGAAGATCTTTTAGACGAAGAAGAAGCGGATTTAGAAGAATAATTATTGTTTTCAGACGTTAGGTTCATACTAATTTAAAGATGCTAGCAAGATTTAGGTATTAATCGAGAATAGAATCTGGTTTAGCTCTTGTTTTAAAGATAAAGGTTGATAACCTAAAGCAAAAGCCTTGCTGCTATCTAAAGAAGTGTCAGGCGATCGCGGTGCTACCGCAACTACATCTGCTTGTTTGCCTGGCTTAATTAGATCTATTGGTAATTGCAAAATATCCGCACTTAGTAGACCAAAATCGTAGCGAGATATTCTTTCTTTGCCTCCCAGGTGTAAAATTCCCGGTACTTGTTTTTCTATAGCTAACAATAATCCTTGCGATGCAGCCTTAGCACTAGCGGGAGTTCTAAATTCATCGGTAAATAAGTTGATTACTTTGCCAGCTTTTAAGTTACTTACCATACCCTGAAGAAAGCTAGGAGAAACAGGGGAAGCTAAACCAAACATCAAAGGCATTCGACAAAGTGCGATCGCTGGATAGATCTCGCTCATTTTTTGTTCGGCTACTACTTTTTGTTCTCCGTAATAATTGATCGGACAAACAGGATCGCTTTCTTTATATAAAGGATGTTTGCCATCAAAGACTAAATCTGTTGAGGTGAATGCACAGGGAATATTATTTTCGCCACACAAACGAGCAATATTTACCGCAGCAGTAACATTGATCGCATAAGATTCTTCGCGATGAGTTTGGCAAAAGTTCGGTTTAGAAGCAGCAGCAGTATGAATTACTGCATCAGGTTTTATGTCTGTAAATAATTGCTTTAAAGCAGCAAAATCTTTTAAGTCATTTTTATATAAGGTTACTCCAGGTATTTGAACTTGCTGACTAAAGTAAGTTCCGTATACTTGCCAATTTACTTGGGCATATTGACATAAATTCCAGCCTAAAAAACCACTTGCGCCTGTTACTAATAATTTGTTCATTTTAAATATTTAAATAAGACTTTTCAAGTTAATCAAAAATGGCGATCGCATCAAAAGAAAATTCAGATCACATTCTTTTCAAATAGACAAGGATTTAATCGTAATACAACATTATTAATACTAATTTATGCTTTCACAAGTTGCATTGGTATCAGGACTTACGCAAAGACACTAAATATGGACTTAACCAGAATCAAACCAACTTCATAGGTAAAGAGGGATGTTCGAGTTCTTTTGTAAGATAAAAAGATAAGCTGTTTTGTTTTAGT
>JBHJNW010000012.1:0-59678 GCA_050330395.1 Pleurocapsa sp. | reverse complement strand
TGGGCGTTAGGAACTAGCGTCCAGAATGGCTCGACCATTCAAAATCTCAGATCTCAGACCTCTACAACCAATCCCAGCAAATATACTGGAGGATGGAAGCAAGTTTGGGAGGCGAAGAGACAGAAACCACCTGCTCAACTGAGTGAAACGAAGTAGCTGGTGGTGGTTCATTAGGAGATAAGCAATGAGTCAAATGTCTAAATTTCAAGTTCTCAAGGATCCTCAAATCGAAGCGGTTTTAACTCGACTCTATATTTTCAGTCAAGAGAAAACATTAATCTTAATGAAATTAATACTCAGTTAACTGGCGAGAGTTATTCAACTCCAGCGATCGCAGTAACTACACCTGATGAGATTAAACAAAGCGATCGCTCCCTAAGCAATAGAGCTTCCGATTTAATTGCTCAGGGGGTTACTAGAGTTACAGGAGTAGAAATCAAGGAAACCAATTCAGGATTAGAAGTTATTCTAGAAACCGCAGCAGGAAGTCAAAGATTAGTGCCGTTAATCTTACCGATCGGGAATAATTTAGTTATTGATATCTTAGATGCAACCTTAGCTTTACAATCGGGAAATGAATTTATACAAGACAACCCCGTACCAGGAATTAAGAAAGTCAATCTTGCTCAAGTTGATCAAAGCAGTATTCGTTTAACCATTACAGGAGAGAATAAGACACCTAATGCTGAAATAGTTACCAGCAATCAAAATTTAATTTTCAAGGTGACTACTCAAGCTACAGCACAAACCAAACCAGAACAGGAAATTGTGGTTACAGCTACTCGTAAAGAAGAACAAACGGCAGATGTTCCGCGTAGTGTGACGGTAATCGATCGAGAAGAAATTGCCGAACAATCCCGTATCAGTCGCAATCTAGTTGATATTATCAGCAAAACAGCTCCTGGGGTTAATCCACCTACAGGAAGTTTGAGGAGTCTATCAGTCAGAGGACGTGCTGCTCAGGTTTTAATTAATGGTGTTTCTATTCCTGCTATCTCCCGCATTCTCAACACTGCTGAAGATGGTTTCGATCTCGATACGGATGTGGAACTTTCTCAACCACAAAAAGTAGATAACTACGAACTGGGTATTAGGGGAGAATGGCAAAGGGTACAAGCTAGTCTAGCTGGTTTTTATAACGAATCAAAATTAGGCGCAACTTTAGTCAATCCCGATAACTCACCCTTTGCTACTTTAATCCGTACACCTCAACGCAACTATGGTGTAGAAGCTAGTCTTGATTGGCAAATTGTTAACAACTGGCAGGTAGGTAGTACTTTTACTTGGCAAGAAGGAGAAGACGATGTAGATGGTGATGGGGAATTTGCAGCTCGTTCTAGTTCTCAAATTTCACCGATTAAACCTACTGCTTATGTAGAAAATGAAACTCTACCTGGTTGGAATAATCGATTGCAAGTATTATTTGTCAGCGATCGCAATCGAGCCGTAGATGATGGTACAGAATTTGTTGAAGTTCCCATTGAAGGCTATACGTTAAAACAGAATTACGCAGGTCATTAGTTCTTTGTGTCAGTACCAATAAAACTTACTAAAGATTTGGTTTTGCCAATTCACCGTTCTCTATCTCAACTATCTAATTAATTTGTCATGACTATTCATGTTGGAGTGAACTTTTAACCATGGACAATAAAAAAATACGCAACGTAGCTTTTGCTTTACACCGCTACATCGGTTTAGTGGTGGGAATAATTTTGATTATTGTTGGTCTAACTGGTAGTCTATTAGTTTTTCAAAAAGAAATCGATCACTTCTTAATCGGTCAACAATTTGGTCGTCTCACACCTCAACAACAGCCAATTTCTCTAGAAAAGATATTCCAAAATGTCCAAGAAACATATAAAAATCGTCCCGATTTAAAGCTTGACTCAATTAGCCTCAATACAGCCCCAGATTTACCTTCACAAGTATGGCTCAAATCCCAAGACGACGAATGGATAGAAGTGCTAGTCAATCCTTACAATAACGAGATTTTGGGGACTCGTCAATGGGAAAATACCTTGTTTGGGATTACTTATCAACTTCACTATGCGCTACTGGCAGGTGAACCAGGCATCATTATTGTGGGAATTGCTGCTTTATTTTTATTCATTCTCAGCGTTACAGGTTTAGTCTTGTGGCCTGGTTGGCCTAAAAGAGTTAATTTCGATCTTCATAAAGTTGCAGGAATTATTTCGGTTGTCTTTTTGGCGATGATTGCCTTTACAGGATTTTGCTGGAATTTCTACGAACAGACTGAACCACTGATCTATGCTGTCACATTTTCTCCTCAACCAGTAGAACCAGTTTCTCAGGTTATTCCTGGTGCAACAACCATGAATTTAACCGAAATTATACAACGAGCAGAAACTGCTTTACCTGGCGGAAAAATTACTTATTTTGGTATCCCCAGTGAACCAGAAGGAGTGTTTCATCTTCACAAACAATTACCAGGACAAAAAGATCAATCGAGTAGTGAAGTAAATTTAGACCGTTATACAGGCAAAGTACTTAAAGTAACAGATGGAACTCAATCTTTATCTTTAGGCGAAACTATTTTAAATGCTTTTACTCCGATGCACTACGGTACCTTCGGTGGTATTCCTACTCGTATTCTCTATGTCTTTGTTGGTTTAGCACCGACAATATTATTCATCACTGGTTTAGTAATGTATCGTTTACGTCGTCGTCCTCAAAAAGTTACTGAAACCAGCAGACAGCTAATTGAAAGATAAAACCAGCAATCTTGCTAGACTTTAAATAACATTAGCAACCAAGGTACGAGGCAAGTTTTCATGAATAGTGTTGTGCTAAATCTAAAACCAATTGCTCATTTAAGCGATGAACAATTTTATCAATTGTGTCTTGCTAATCGCGATCTAAACTTAGAAATGAACGCAGCAGGAGAATTAATTATTGTGCCACCAGTAGGAGGAGAAAGCGGTAATCAAGAAGCAGATCTGATTACAGACTTAAATAATTGGAATCGTCAAGCTAAACTAGGCAAAGTGTTTAGTTCTTCAACTATCTTTATACTTCCTAATGGTGCAAAACGTTCTCCTGATGCTGCTTGGATTAAATTGGAACGGTGGTCAGCATTAACTCTAGAACAGCAAAAAAAATTTCCACCACTTGTACCCGACTTTCTGATTGAATTGCGTTCGGAAACAGATCGACTTGCACCACTTCAAGAGAAAATGGAAGAATACATAGCAAATGGTCTGGCTTTAGGTTGGCTGATTAATCCTCAAGATAAAGAAGTGGAACTTTATCGGCCAGAAAAAGCTATAGAAATTATGCCAATACCAGCAATTCTTTCTGGAGAAGATGTATTACCTGGATTTGAGTTGCAATTATAAGTAGCCTATTACAGGAGAAAGACAAGCACCCACAGCTAAAGTAATCCCGTCCCAACAAAACTTAGTACTCAGTGTTACTCCCAAAGCGATCGCAATCGAGCCGTAGATGATGGTACGGAATTTGTGGAAGTTCCCATTGAAGGCTATACGTTTAATCAAATCAAAGGAGATTGAAACCAAGTTAAATAATCATCGCGATCGCCTTACCAAAGCCAATATCTATGCTGAGGCTGGTTTATGGTACGATGCCTTAGCTGAAGTTGCAGCTACACCCAGCGATCCCCAAGTTAATCGAACAACTAACAGCAATTGAAGAAGATAATGCTAACAATATTCCATCTTTAATTTTTAGATTGAATGAAGAACAAATAAAAAAAATAAATTAAATCTTAATACTGGAAGTTTAAAAGTCCGTCTAAGGTAAGAGCAAACGGCTTGTTAATTGCGTCAAGATAAGAATCAATGCAAGTATATAAACGCAATAATTATGGGTGTTAAAAATCAACCGCCAGGATCGCGATCGCGCTTAATTTCTAATATCTTATTCATAATATCGGGAACATTTTTATTGGTTAATCTCTTTTTTCCTCAGCTGTTTGGTGAGCCGATTCCCCAAGTACCCTACAGTATGTTTATCGACCAGGTGGAAGATGGCAATGTAGCCAGAGCATCTGTTGGTCAAAATGAAATTATCTATGAACTAAAACAAGTTAACCAAGAACAAACCCAAGTTTTAAAAACCAATCCAATTTTCGATTTAGAATTACCAAAACGTTTGGAAGAGAAAGGAGTAGAGTTTGCTGCTGCACCACCCAAAAACAACTGGTTTGGCAACATTTTGGGCTGGATAATACCGCCGTTAATCTTTGTTGCTATCTGGCAGTTTTTTATTAGTCGTAGTGCAGGTGGAGCCCAGGGTGCATTGTCTTTGACTAAAAGCCGAGCTAAGGTATATGTAGATGGCGACTCGACCAAGGTTACTTTTGATGATGTGGCGGGAGTAGAGGAAGCCAAAACAGAATTAACGGAAATTGTTGATTTTCTAAAAACTCCCGAACGTTATAAAGCCATAGGTGCAAGAATACCAAAAGGGGTATTGCTAGTAGGGCCTCCTGGGACTGGTAAAACTTTGATGGCAAAAGCTGTTGCAGGAGAAGCGGGGGTATCTTTCTTTAGTATTTCTGGTTCAGAATTTGTCGAATTATTTGTTGGTGCAGGTGCAGCCAGAGTTAGAGACTTATTTGAACAGGCAAAACAAAAAGCACCCTGTATTATCTTTATTGATGAATTAGATGCCATTGGTCAATCTCGCGGTGGTGGTAACGGTTTTGTTGGGGGTAACGATGAGCGAGAACAAACCCTCAATCAGCTGCTGACCGAAATGGATGGCTTTGCTGCTGGTGATGCCACGGTAATAGTTTTAGCTGCTACTAACCGCCCCGAAATCTTAGATCCTGCCTTATTGCGTCCTGGCAGATTTGACCGTCAGGTATTAGTAGATCGCCCTGATTTATCTGGTCGTAAAAAGATCTTAGAAATCTATGCAGCCAAGGTTAGATTAGACGTTGAGGTAGATCTCAAACAAATTGCCACCCGTACTCCAGGTTTCGCGGGGGCAGATTTAGCTAACTTGGTTAACGAAGCTGCTTTACTGGCAGCAAGAAATAAACGAGAATCAGTTACTCAAGCAGACTTCAACGAAGCAATTGAAAGAGTAGTAGCAGGTTTAGAAAAGAAAAGCCGTGTTCTTAACGAGAAAGAAAAGCAAATTGTCGCTTATCACGAAGTTGGTCACGCTTTGGTCGGTTCAGTCATGCCAGGTGGCGGCAAAGTAGCCAAAATATCAATTGTGCCTCGCGGCATGGCTGCGTTGGGCTATACTCTACAGATGCCGACTGAAGATCGCTTTTTGATGTCTGAGTCGGAATTAAAAGATCAGATTGCAACTATGTTAGGAGGACGTGCAGCAGAAGAAGTAGTCTTTAACAGCATTACTACTGGGGCATCTAATGATTTACAGCGGGCTACCGACTTAGCCGAAAGAATGGTCACTACTTATGGCATGAGCGAGGTTTTAGGACCTTTAGCTTATGAAAAAGGACAGCAAAACTTTCTGGGTCAAGGAATGGGCAACCCCCGACGGATGGTTAGCGACGAAACCGCCAAAGCGATCGATCAAGAGGTTAAAGATATTGTGGAAACGGCTCATCAGCAAGCCTTGGATATCCTCGGTCACAATCGAGATTTACTCGAACAAATTGCTCAAGAAATTTTAGAGGTTGAAGTAATTGAAGGAGAAAAACTACACTCTTTGCTTAATCAAGCCAAATTACCGCAACAACATGCAGACGAATCTGAAACAGTTTTAGCTTAATTTTTAGACGTTGGTGATTAAATGTATGACGCACAACAGCAAGACTTGCCCTTGCGCCCTTCGGCGATATGCAGAGCGGTATCCTTTAGGACGCGGGCTTCCTTGCTCAAAATGTTTCTATTCGTGGCTTTTGGCTTTTTTATTTGAATAAAATATGACCATCCTAGAAATCATACTTCGATTCACTAACGCCAATTTTCAACTGTGACAATTTCTTCTCTCAGGGCGTTTTTTTAAATGCCCTTTTTTTTGGGTTAGAAAATTTTTTTCTTCATACTTCGTATCTCGCGCTGTAGAGGGGTTGTTTTTGCATCCCTTTTTTGGTGGGTGGGATCTTCGAGTAATTCTCAAGTGCCACGGTTAAAGCTTAATCTTTACCTACTCCAACTTAAAAGGGCGATCGCCAGAGAGACAGTCATTCTAATTAATTTTCGTAGGTTTTGAGAAATCAGCAAAACGATCAGTCATGAATAATGAATTTTTCGATGGAATTAGCTAGCATTAATCACAAGTTTACCACGAGCGAGTATTTTCCACTTTCAAGATGCCAGTAGAGCGCAAAAACTATGAATACTGTCGAATTTCAGAAAATTGTCCAACAAGAAAGAACTAGTACCAGTGAAGCATTAAGACTTTTTGATCAGCTAGACACTATAGATTTAGAGTTCATGATGGGTAGATGGAAAGGATCTCGTTTCCACACAAATCATTTTATGGACGGCTTGCTGGAGGTGATCGGTTGGTACGGCAAAGAATTTGTCGATCAAGACAATGTTCATCCTTTATTATTTTCTGATAGCAATAACCAAATCTTTAAAGTGGATCCAAATCCAGTGATTACCAATATCGGACTTCGTTTGCCGATTCCCCGCAACGAGGCAATAAAACCTCTGTACAGCACGATGAGCAAGTTGTTAACCACAAAAGAAAGCAAAGCTAGGGTTCGGATGATGGAGTATCGTCAAAAAATTAGCGCAACCATGATTTATGATTATTTGCCAATTCACGACGTTTTTAGAAAGGTAGATGACAGTACAGTTTTGGGTTTAATGGATTGGAAAGGAATGCCACAGCCTTACTTCTTTTGTTTACATCGATAGTATGAAGGCAAAGGTAGGAATTAAGATAAAAGCCAAGGGAGGCAATCTGGGGTGTTTCACGGTTAAACCGCACCAGGATAATCCCGACGCGGTCAACTTCATTTTACTGCGCTGTTCAATTAATATGCTTCCTGAGAGCGATTGATTAAATTAACGACGCAACCATTTTGCTGCCACTGCACCTAAAGCTGCACCCACTAAAGGATTACTGAGAAATTTCAACAAGGCTGGCTGATCTGCCATTACCTCTTGAAAAATATCAGGATGAGAATGATAGGTAAAGCTAGCTAATTTGCTAACATCATCAGCATTCATGCGACTGGCGTGACGAGTGGATAAACCTAGCTGTTTTTCTAAATCTTTGTCGCTAAGTCCTCTTTTCTTGAGCTGTTGGAGAAACTCTTTGGCTACATCATCTCTTTCGTTGGGCTTAATTTGTGCGATCGCCTGTTGTAATTCTGGTTCCATTTGCTGCGGTGGAACATTATCATGGTGGAAGGCGCGTTGGAATAAACCGCGTCTTTCATCTCTGCTGCTACGATTGGCAAAATCATCAAAGTTATCGTAACTATCTTCATTCAGAGATGAATTATCGAGAGATTCGACATTGCCACCTGCCAAATCGTTCATTATTTCTTTTTTATATTTGTCACTAGTGGACATGTTTCGCTCCTAAATTAATAAATTTTGAGTCATAGTCATTTACTCTCAACTTTTGACTTTTGTAGTTAACCTTGATACTCAATGTTATTGGACTGCGCATTATATTTGGCAGTTAAGATTCTTTCTTTATCGGGTGCATACATTAAAATGGTCAAGTCTTGATTGGGAAAATTCTTGTGAAAACCCATAGTCAAAGACTTGGCCAAGGTTTTAACTTCTGTTGGCTTGACTCGTTCAGCAATTACAACACCTAACTTGTTATTGTCTCGTACATAAGCATCTTTGATTAGTCCTTGACTGGTACTAATTACCCAATCACCGAATTTTTGCCCAGCAAGACTATTTCCTGTCTCTAGCTGAGTATATGCTTCGGTTCGATCTAAGGTTGGACTAGGAATAGTAGCAGTAGGACTAGAAGAACAGGCTGTGGTAGTAGAAACAACTAAAACCAGCAGCGTGGTAATGATTAAACGACGGATTTTACCAAAGGTTATTGCCATGAATATAACTCCTGTTTTTGAACTACAGATGCAAGATTTTTAGATAATAAGGTGAAAAATAGAGAAGGAAAATATTAGGTTCCTTCTCCATAAACTTAGATATAACTATTTACTAGTCAAGTGCATCTTTAGCTGCATCTTTGGTGTCTTCTGCCGCGTGACGAGCCGATGCTTCGGTTTGCTTGGCTTTACCTGCTGCTTGATCTTCTTTATCTCCAGTCACTTTGCCCATTGCCTCTTGAGCCTTACCTTCTATGTTTTTGCCAGTAGCCTTAGCTCTATCTTCAGCACTCATAGTAGTTTTCTCCTGAAATTTTCTGTATTTGTTTATACTTATCACCTTAATCGATTTTATCTTATTAGTTAATCTACCAAAAGTAGTAACTGTTAATGCCAAGAAAAACATTCATATGTCAACAGCAAATTAACAAAATATTTATGATTATTATTAATAGTCTTTAAGTAATGAGCAAAATTTATAACTTTAGATGTATGACCAAGGTTACTAATTATGGTTTGACTGGCCTTATATTTTAAACAATCAGTTGTGTGTCAGAAATTACCTATCCAAAGTAAGACGATCGCTCCAGGAATATCCATTAGTCTAAGGAAAAACAAACACAACACATTATATAGTCCAGTTGGAAATTATTCAAAAGCTGATATTGCTTTGTTTGTTCGGAAATATTTACTATTAAAGGAAGAAATCGTGTTATATAACGAAATGATGCTGTTAGCGCAGCAAGGAGTAATAGTCCAACCAGAAAGAAACTTGGAGGCTATACAAGATACATCTTTTATATTTAACGGACCTCAGTTTTTTGCAGCCTTGATTGCGGGGGTTGTTTTAGCCTTTGCTTTTCAACTGCTGTTGACTAATTTAGGCGTTGCTGCTGGAATTTCGATGGCTGGAGGTAGTTCTAACTCTAGTTCTTCTTCAACTAGTCATGATCATGATGATAGTTCGGGAGGATTAGGCAGCACGATCAAGAAAATCGGTTTTGCAGTAGGATTAGGCACACTGATTAGCGTCAGTTTGTCTTTATTTATCGCTAGTTTCTTAGCAGTTAAACTAGGTTTATTTATCGCACCTCTTTCGGGAGCTATTGTCGGTTTAGTCATTTGGGCAGCTTTCTTTGGACTAATGATCTTTTTTAGTTCCAGAACTGTTGGCTCGTTGTTGGGTACGGTTGCTAATACTGCTACTTCGGGAATCCAGTCTATTTTAGGTACGGCTACGGCGGCTTTGGGTGCTGGTGCAGCCAGTAAGCAGGTGGTTAACACAGCCGAGGCGGCGGCAGCGGCGGTAAGAAAAGAGCTGGGTATGGCAATTGACCCTGTGTCGATGCGTGAGAATGTGGAAGATTTTTTACAGTCAGTTAAACCCGCAGGAATTGATATTAATAAAATTGCTCAAGATTTTGAACAATTGCTGGATGATGAAAACCTACATGAAATTGCCGACAGCGACAGTCTCCGTAGCGTAGACCGCAATACCTTTATCCAGTTAATTAGCGATCGCTCTGATATCTCGAAGAAAGATGCGGAACGGATTGCCACTAAACTTGAATCGATCTGGAGCAAAACTGCCAATAAAACAAGTAAAACCAGTTCTTCAGATCCGATGGGGAAATTTGCCAACTATCTTAAATCAGCTACCAAAGAACAGCTGACTGGGTCAGAATTTGGCAATCAACTAAACTCTCTGGTTGGCCAATTGGGTCAAAATCGTAATTCACAATCTGGTAATCCCATCATGAATGCTGCAACTTCCTTTGCTTCGAGCAGCTTGGCTAATATAGTTATGGGACGCAAGGATTTATCAGATTTTGACGTTGACAAAATTGTTAATCAACTCAAGCAACTTGGTGGACAATTAGGAGAGCAAACCGAGCAGGTGGCCTCCCAAGTAGGATTAAAAGATGCTCCTCAGACAACAATTAAAAAAGACATTAATTATTATTTAGTTAATGCTTATCCTTGGCAGCTCAAGCAAGCTAATTTGGATCGAGAATTTCGCGATCTAATTTACGATCCTGCCGCTGATCCTTTAGCAGTAGCTAATGAACTAAGACAAATCAATCGGACATATTTTGTTGACATCCTTAAGCAAAAAGGTCTGTTGTCCCAGTCTCAGATTCGCAGCACGGCTAATATTTTAGAGGCGATTCGCTTAGAGGTGATTGCAACTGCTGAGGCTGCACATGCACGGGAGAAAAGCATTGAGCTAATGGCGCAAGTAGAGCAATATTTGACTACTACTCCCAGAGAAAATCTAACTCCTGAAAAAATTCAGCTGGAATTTGAACCGATCTTAGAAGACTTTGATGCCAGCTACGAAGAGCTAAGTACTCGTTTGGCAGTTTTAGATCGTCCTACTTTAGGCAGAATGTTAGAGTTGCGCGGTGACATGGAAGCAATTGAGGCTTCGGCGATCGCAGGAGAACTAGAACTAGCTCGCGATCGCGTTTTAGAAGATTCTCAGCAAAATCTCGGTCAAGCTCAAACCATGGCAGAGAGACAGTGGTTACAGGTTCAGTCTTATCTCAGAGATACTCATCAAGACGAACTTGACCCCGAAGGTATCAAACAGGAATTGTCATTGCTGTTAAATGACCCCCAAGCAGGAAGTTCAGCTTTAAAAGCCAGACTAGCTCACTTTGATCGCGATACTCTAACTCAGCTGCTAGCTCAACGTCAGGATCTATCCCCAGAACAAATCGAAGACGTATTAGATAGCGTGGAAGGAATTTGGATGAGCATTACTACTGCACCACAAAAGTTAGCAGGGAAAGCTCAAGAGCAATACGACCAGGCAACTTCTGCTATCTCCGATTATCTTCGGGGAACTGCTAAGCCAGAACTCAATCCCCAAGGTATTGAACGGGATCTAACTTTATTATTGAACAATCCCAAACTAGGTTCAAAAGCGATTCGTCATCGTTTGGCAGCGATGGATCGTGATACCTTGGTTCAGCTGTTAGCCCAACGCCGAGACTTAAGCGAAGAAGATGTCAATCAAATAATTAATGACATCCAGTCAACTTTACGCAGTATTGCTAAAGCACCCCGTCGTGCAGCAATTCGTACCCAAGAGAAGGTTCAAGACTTTCAAAGTGCGATCGCCGATTATCTTCGTTCTACCGATAAAGCAGAACTAAGTCCTAGTGGAATTAAACGAGATGTGGAACTACTGCTCAATGATCCCCGTGCTGGTGCAGAAAGTCTCATGGACAGACTATCACACTTTGATCGCTCTACTTTAGTAGCTCTGTTGACTCAACGAGAAGATATCGCTGAAGAAGATGTAAACCAAGTAGTAGACCAAATCTTGGCAGTTAGAGATAACGCCATGTCTCAACTTCAGAAAGTCCAAGATGTGGTCAAGTCAGCCATAGATCAAGTACTGGCAAAAGTTAAGGCATATCTTGATGGTTTAGATCGTCCCGAACTAGCTTATGAAGGACTCAAAAGAGACATTAATGTTATGTTTGACGATCCTCAAGCTGGCTTTACTGCTTTAAAAGACCGCTTTTCTAGCGTTGACCGCGATACTCTAGTGGCAGTTATGAGTTCTCGTGAAGATATCTCTGAGGCTGACGCTAATCGAATTATCTCTCAAATCGAAAGAACTCGCGATCGCACCTTACAACGCGCTGAACGTATCCAAACTGAGGCGGCAATGCGCTTAGAATCTGCCAAGAAACAAGCCGTGGCACAGGTTGAAGAAACTCGTAAAGCGGCGGCGGCTGCCTCCTGGTGGTTATTTTTCACTGGTTTAGTCTCCGCCATTTCTTCAGGTGTTGCGGGTATGTTAGGAGTAGTTGGCTAGTTTATTCAGCTTGAAGACAAAAAAGACGTAGTTAATCGCTACGTCTTTTTTTGTCTGACTTGCTTATATTACTGACTATTGTTCCTCACGTTGCCAATTCATAATATCCCAGGTTCGCATATCCCAAGCTGTTGGTTCATAGCCCGTGATACTATTGCTAAAAGCCATCACGTCAGCCCGATGTACCAGAGGAATCACCGCAGCATCCTCAATTAGAATATCGTTCATTAAGGTAAACATCTTTTGACGTTTTTGGGAGTCTAGTTCTTGACTGGCTTCACGCCACAGGCGATCGTATTCGGTATTGCAGTAACGAGAATTATTGTCTCCAGACCAGTTGTTGGCTTTTTGGGGAATCTGCGCGCAGGTCATAAAATTCATGTATGCAGCAGGCTCGGGGCTAATGTTACCCGAGGTGTACATTTGTATATCTGCATAAAAATGTTCCACCGTTTCATTATTACTAGGGTCACTAGAAAAATAGACGCTGGGGTCAATGCTTTTAAGTTCTACCCCAACTCCAATGGACTGCAAGCCTTGTTTGACTACCGCCTGAGTTTTCTGTCGCAGAGGATTGACCGAAGTTTGAAACACTATCTGCATTTCTATGCCTTTTTGATCGCGAGTTCCGTTGCCGTTGGTATCTTTCCACCCGGCTTGGTCTAGTAGCTGCTTGGCTTTTTCGAGATTATATTCATAGCTGGTATTAGGTGAAGCATATTCTGGTGGCGCGACCAAAAAGTTAGGGGTTGCTTTGCCAGACACGCCGTACAGCTGTTCGGCAATTGTGTTTCTGTCTACTGCTAAGGCAAGAGCTTCGCGAACCGTGCGATCGCTCAAAAAGGGATGGGGAAAGTCTCGGCTAGAGCGTTCTCCCGACGGGGCAACTTGATTGGGATCGCTATGGTTGATAATTATTCTCTCCATCTGCGCACCGTAGTTAGAAATAACCTCTCCTTGTCCCGCTGCTGCCAGTTCGTTTAAGACTGGAGCTTCTACCTGGAGGTTGTAGGCAAAATCGGCATCTCCTGTCTGCAATACTGCTCTGGCTGCTGAGGCTGCGTCACCGCCACCTTTTAGTTCGATTCGCTCAAAACCTAAGCGATCTGCTTGACGAAATTCAGGATTTGATTCATAAATAACCATATCCCCTGGTCGAAAGTCTACTACCCGATAAGCTCCTGTCCCAACAGGCTGAAGATTAGCTGGTGCTTCCCTGGCATTTGCCCCATTGTAGGATTCATAAATGTGCTTAGGTAAAATCATGCCTTCTCCACCAACGAACACCAATGACCAAGCTGGATTAACCTCTTGGAAGTTAACCTTAACAGTATGCTCATTGATCGCCTCGACACTTTCTACCATCTCATAAGTACCCGCCGAAACTGCCCCGACATCAGGATTGCTTAGAAATTCATAGGTAAAAACTACGTCTCTGGCACTGAAAGGTATACCATCAGACCATTTGATGTTTTGCTTGAGCTTCCAGGTGACAGATTTTCCATCCGCAGCCACACCCCCATTTTCCTCAGTCGGTATTGACTCAGCCAAGAAAGGAATCAAGTTACCTTGATTGTCATAGCTAGCTAAAGGTTCAAGGGTAATGCGACTAGCTTCGGCATCTTTAAATCCTGTTGAGAGATGCGGATTAAGAATTGTTGGTGCTTGCCAATAAAGTAATTTGAGAGTGCTAGTGTCTTGTTGACCACCAGTCCCTGTGGGTCTAGCACAGGCGGAAACGGCAATTGTTAAACCCAAAGATACAAAAAATCTAGAGATGAACTTGTTGGCAATCACTGATACTTAGTTAATCCACTGATAAGTCTAGATAACATTGTGACATCTCCACACACTGACGGCTAGCGCGGTACACTTAAGCTTTTTAAATTTTCTGGCTAGTATTTTAGCTGACTGGTTATATTGTGATTAGAAGCAAACCCAAGTTAGATCCAGAACCCTTTTACTTACCCTAGCGGTATTAATCACTGTTATGAAACGGCTTTATCCATCCATCATTAGCTCAATTGCGATTGTTGTCGGCTTTTGGCTGATCTTTGAATTTTCATCGCAGCTGTTTGCGGAAATACTTTGGTTTAAGGAAGTAGAATACCTCTCGGTCTTTCTGACTCGCCGCCTGAGTCAGTATAGCTTGTGGTTTTTCGTGACGCTGATTTCGGGACTGTTGATCGGAGGTAATCTGTGGCTGGCAAACCGTTGGCAATGGCAGTTGCTGCCCAAGGATAATCGGTACGATGCAACCGCGCCGATTATTGCGCAGCCCAAACAGTTATTTGGTAGAGTAGTTAAGGCTGTTGAACCAACTCCATCGCCTACTGCTAGACGCTATTCTCACCAAAAGACCTATTCTCCTCGGTTAAAATTACCTTTTTTACTGTTAGTAGTGATCGCAGGAGGAATAGGCCTCAGTGGTATTCTCATCTACTACGCAGATCTAGCTCTGTCTGTCTGGCAAACTAGCTATCGCCTACCACAAATCGCTGCAACTCTCAAACCACCTTTAGATGTTTTTAACTTGGCTAATGTTACAGGCTTCCTGATTAGCTATCTGCGTCAGTTAGCAATAATCGTCATTATGGTCGGGTTGCTGCTGTGGAAACCGCAGGTTAGTTTAAAAGCGATCGCCATTTCAATCTGTATTCTGTTTGGCTTAATTGCAGCAGGTAACTGGACCATTGTCCTGCGCTTTTTTTATCCTGCCAGTTTTAACCTGGTCGATCCACAATTCGGTAAAGATATTGGTTTTTATATTTTCCGTTTCCCCTTGTGGCGTTTACTCGAATCCTGGCTAATTGGTTTGTCTTGCTGTGCTTTATTAAGCTGCGTGTTATTTTACTTATTATCTGGTAATAGCCTGTCTGAAGGTCGTTTTCCTGGCTTTACTAAAATTCAGTTGCGCCATCTTTCTTTTTTAGGTGCAGCATTTATGTTGGCTTTAGCTGGTCAGCACTGGCTCAACCGCTTTGACTTGCTTTATAGTTCTCGCGGGGTGGTATATGGTGCGGGATACACTAATATTCAAGTCCAATTACCTCTCGAAGTATGTTTAGCTGCCGTATCAATTGTTAGTGCTGTTTGGCTGCTGTATAAAGGCTTGAGGGGATATCGGAATCTACAGATTCAACAGCGTAAGATTAAAAGAGTTGTTATTTTAATCTTTCCCTTTGCCATTTATTTACTTGTTTTACTTCTCAGTAATGTTGCTAGTGCAATGGTACAAAGCTTGATCGTTGAACCTAACGAATTAGCCAAAGAAAGACCTTATATTGAGCGCAGTATTGCCTTAACCCGTAACGCTTTTAACCTAGACAATATTGAAGCTCAAACTTTTAATCCTCAAGGTGAACTAACCGTATCGGACATAGAAAACAACACTGAGACGACTGAAAATATTCGTCTGTGGGATACTCTTCCAATTCTGCAAACTAATCGTCAACTACAGCAAATTCGCCCCTACTATCAATTTTATGATGCTGATATTGACCGCTATTTATTAAGCGAGGATGGCAATCTTGCCGATGCAGATAAACAACAGGTAATTATTGCCGCTAGAGAATTAGACTATGCCCAGGTTCAGGATATAGCTAAAACTTGGGTTAACGAACATCTGATTTATACTCATGGCTATGGTTTTACTCTCTCTCCTGTTAATCGGGTTGCTGAAGGAGGTTTACCTTATTACTACGTTAAGGATATTGGCACGGGAGTTGAAGAAACAGGCGCGTTAACCGTATCAGATGAGATAATTCGTAACAGCATTCCCATTGGCAAACCTCGCATTTATTTTGGTGAGTTGACCAACCCTTACGTTATGACCTCTACCACAGTACGGGAGTTAGATTACCCTAGTGGCGAAGAGAATGTCTACACTGTTTACGATGGCACAGGGGGAATTCAAATTGGCAACTATTTCCGACGGGTGCTATTTGCCGAATACCTTAAAGATTGGCAAATGCTATTCGCCCAAAACTTTACTCACGATACAAAATTACTATTTAGGCGCAATATTAGACGGCGAGTCAAAGAGATCGCACCATTTCTTAGCTACGATCGCGATCCTTACTTAGTTGCAGCTAGAACTGACGCTGAGGATACCCAGAATAATCTTTATTGGATTATTGATGCCTATACTACCAGCGATCGCTATCCTTATTCTGACCCAGGCAAAAATCCCTTTAACTATTTGCGTAACTCCGTCAAAGTAGTTGTAGATGCCTATAACGGTAAAGTAGATTTTTACATAGCTGATGAATCAGATCCGATGATCCGAACTTGGTCGCAAGTATTTCCACAGCTATTAAAACCACTGTCGGCAATGCCTTTAGACTTGCGCCGACACATTCGCTACCCCGAAGACTTTTTTAGTATCCAGTCAGAAAGGCTACTAACTTATCACATGATGGATCCGCAAGTATTTTATAATCGTGAAGATCAATGGCAAATCCCCCAAGAAATTTACGCTAAGGAATCGCAGGCGGTAGCACCCTATTACCTGATCATGAAGCTACCGACGGCTAGTGAGGAAGAGTTTATTCTGCTGCATCCTTATACCCCTGCCAGTCGTCCTAACCTCATTGCTTGGTTAGCAGCCAGATCTGACGGTGCTGAATACGGCAAACTACTGCTGTACAAATTTCCCAAACAAAGGCTAATTTATGGTCCTAATCAAATTGAAGCCTTGATTGACCAAGATCCCGTAATTTCCCAACAGATCTCACTTTGGAACCGAGAAGGATCTAGAGCAATTCAGGGTAACTTGTTAATTATCCCGATTGAACAATCATTACTCTATATTGAACCTTTATACATTGAAGCGGCAGCCAATAGCTTACCTACACTAGCTAGAGTAATCGTCGTTTATGGAAATCGCATTGTTATGTCGGAAACTTTAGATGCAGGTATTCAGGCAATTTTTCAACCTCAAAATAATGTCGAAACAATCATTCGTCCCACAGATGATTTAACCATTGAAAACTAAAGCTGGTTAGTAGGTATAGCACTACGTGCAAGTCAAAAGTACCACAAGGGCGATCGCTTAGTTAGTGCTTTAGGGTACCGCTAGGTATTCTAACTAGCATACCTGTGAATGAAATAGCCCTGCTATTCGACAATCCTCATCGGAAAAGTTACAGTAAAAGTAGAACCCTCTCCTGGTTTGGAAGCTAAATCTATTTTTCCCTGAAGCAGTTTGACTAACTTATCGACGATCGCCAATCCCAAACCAGTACTGTCGGTTGAGTAATCATCTTTTGAACCGACTCGATAATAAGGTTCAAAAATTTGCGTCTGAGCTTCTGGACTTAAACCAATGCCTGTATCGGTAACAATCAGTGACCATTGATCGCTTGCTTCGCTAAGGCAAGTTATCGTAATAGTCCCCGACTCAGTATAACGAATTGCATTGCTAATTAAATTAGTTATAATTTGCTGTAGCCTTAAAGTGTCTGTTTGTACCTCACGAGGAGCGCGATCGCAATTGAGGATTATTTCCAGGTCTTTTTGAGCAGCAGAAATTGCCAAAGTATCTACTGCTACTTGAATCAAAGATTGCACGTCGCTTAACTGTATATTTAGAGGTACTTTTCCTGCTTCATAGCGTGAAATTTCCAAAACATCGTTAATTAAACGTAGTAATTGTCTGCCATTTCTAACGACTTTTTCAGTCATTTGTAAACTTAAAGATGTATCGCTGCCTTGTACAGCTTTTTGCTGTTGCTGTAGTAACAAGGTAGAAAAACCCATAATAGCGTTGAGGGGAGATTTTAACTCGTGTGCCAGATGAGATACATCTTCTTTTTGCGTTGCCACTAGGCGAGTCAATTCTTGATTAGTCAATAATAACTGACTCCGTACCTGCTCTAGTTCTTGTAATCGCGTTTCAACATAACTTTCTAAGGACAAAGTGATCACACGGTCGATTACTGAATCGAGTAGTTCGACCGTTTCTAGTATTTCAGCCCCAGAATTAGCCAGCAAGTCTGGTTTTAAAGTCGTAAAAATAATTTGGCGTAATAAACTATACTCGCGCACAATCTCATCCATATCGTAACCTTGTTCAGCTCTTACCAGTCCGTGTTCCCAGCTGCAATCTTTTAATTTTTGGGTTCGAGAGGTTATGGATTCAGAAAGCAAAGTAGCAAGAGCTTGAAGTACTAAAGGAATGCTGTTGCGTACGGCTGTGTATGCCATATTTTTAGAACTTTCGATCTCTTCATCTTCCCGAATCGACTCGATCCAGCATTCAATTATGGCGTCAGTTTTAGCTAATAGAGTTTGACCAAGATCTTTGCTCACAGGAAATTGTTAGCTGATACAGTTTGAGATATTAGTAGATTAAGCTTTCTGTGATCAAAATGTCAAAAATTATTTTTGACTCTTAACTCATGAAGTAAAGAATTCCCTCCTCCTCTTCTCAACAGATGGGTTTACTTCATACTTCCTACTTCCTACTTCCTACTTTTGACTTTAATCAAGCTGTTCTAACCTGACTGTATTTCCTGTCTGATCAGTCCGATAAGCCCAATTTCTTAAACCGTCAGTAACTACTACCTGATAGCCAGGCGTAATCACTTGGGTACATAGTTCTTCAGCTGTCCCAAGTCCTAAGCAACCGTCTGACCATTCCTGGGATTGAGCTTCGATGATTTTGAAATCAGCAACAGTTTTACTAGTTCGCTTCACAGCATCATTGAGTACGGCACTTTTAACCTCCGTAGGTAAGGTATTTTCAGAAGTCAATAATTCAGGCGGTTCTGACTGTAAACTGGGAGCGGGAACTAAGGCTTGAGCAATGGCTAGATCAGAATTTACGGGATTGAGCCAGGCAAATATAGTTGCACTGATAATTAATAAAATTGCTAAAAGTGAGCTTAATAAGTTGGGTTTTGCTTGATTCATAATTCATTGATTGTCCAGCGTAATTGAGCTATTTGTTGAGGTAGTTCGACAAATCTTCTTTGAATCAGGTCAGGTATAGAAATTAAAGGCATTCCTGTACTGTTGATTACTATTAGGCTACTAACTTGCTCAGGAATAGCAGCAGCCACTGCCAAAGCAACCCCGCCACCAAAGGAATGTCCGATTAGCTGAAATTGAGCTAAGTTTAACCGCTCAATCAGTTGCAGAATGCAGTTGGCATAGGTTTGATAGCTAAATAAAGAACCTGAATAATCAGAATGTCCAAACCCTGGTAAATCAGGAGCGATCGCCCAATATTTTTGCGCCAAAGCATTTAAACTATCCTGATATGGCTCTGTCGATACACTCCAGCCATGTAGAAACAACACAGGAATACCATTTCGATTACCTCCTTCAATATAAGAAAGAGAAAAATTACTAAACTCTATTTGTTTTCTCGTCCAGCGATTCTGCACTGTCTTTTAGGAAATCATCGTTTTTATGATTATGGCTGCTTATTGCTGTAACTGTTGAATTATGCCTTTGAGCTGTTGCTGGTAGCGGCCATATTCTGCCCAATTACCCTCGCGTTGGGCTGTTTCAGCCCGTTGGAAAGCTTCTGCTGCCTGCTGAATTAGAGAATCATCGGCATTAATCGGGGTAGATGGCTGTGCTACCTGAGGCGATCGCTCATTGCCAAACAGCGCGGTTAAAGCCTCTGCAAGAGTTGGGCGCATTATTACCTCGTTATCGTAAGCAACAATAATTCTTCTTAACTCTGGCAGTTCTCCTTGTTCGGCACGGAGATAAACTGGTTCGACATACAGCAATGAGCCGTCAATGGGAATGACCAACAAATCGCCCCGAATAACCCCTGAGCCTCTTTGACTCCAAAGAGTTAGCTGTTGAGAAATGTCGGGATTTTGGTCGACTCTGGCTTCAATTTGGAATGGACCATAGATTAGCTTTTGTTTGGGAAATTCATACAGCAACATACGGCCGTAGTGATTACCATCGGAACGGGCAGCCATCCAAGCAATCATATTATCTTTGTTGACGGGAGTAAAGGGCAAAATCAGCACAAATTCCGCTGGCGATTCCCCTGGCAGATTCATGATTTGATAGTAGGGTTCGATCGCCTGTTGATTTCCTTCGTAATTTTCGGTAGCAAAACGCCAGAGATCCTCACGGTTATAGAATACTTGGGGGTCATTCATGTGATATGCCAGATACATCTGCGCCTGGTATTTAAATAAATCCAGAGGATAGCGGAAATGCTCTTTTACTTGTGGCGGAATCGTTTTTTGTGCCTGAAAAAGATGGGGAAATATTTTACGGTAAGTAGCTAGAATCGGTTCGTTCTCATCAACGACAAAAAACTGCATAGTTCCGTCTTTGGCATCTACCAGAACCTTAACGGAATTACGTATATAGTTAATTCCTGGCGCGACTGGTTCGGAATAGGGAAAGCGATCGCTTTTGGTATAGGCATCAATGATCCACTGCAACCTACCATCAATCAAGGTAATATAGGGGTCACTATCTAGCTGCAAAAAAGGAGCTACATGACTTACCCGCTTTTTAATCTGACGATAGTAATGGATGCGGGAATCGGCGGTAAAGTAATTGGAAATTAAAATCTTTAAGCTACTAAGATCATAAGCATAAGCCAGTTTTCGTCTCCAGTTAGGGATGGGGACACCACCGACACCATCATAGGTGGTAAAGGCATTTTCGTCTCCCTGAGGATAGTCAAACTCTGGGGTAGTAGTGCCTGTAAAGATATAGTCTTCAGTTTCTTCCCCATAATAGATCGCGGGTGCTTGAACTTCTACATCTACTTCCGAGACGGGAGGAATATTTTGAATGAATAATACGGGTAAGCCATCGGCGGTTACCTCATTGACAGGACTCATTACCAGTCCATAACCGTGAGTATATTTCAGGCGTTGGTTAACCCAAGTTTTGGCTCGTTGAGGAACTCGTTGATAGTCTAATTCTCGTGGCGAAAGCATCACCTGGCGGTAGTTGCCATTAAGGGTGTAGCGGTCGATATCAACATCATTAAACGAATAGTAAGGGCGAATTTCTTGCAGTTGACGGTAGGTACTCAGCAGTGGGCGATAGTCCCACAGACGAATATTTTGGATCGTTCCCTGTTGCTGTTGGAGAACCTCAGCGGTTAAGTTATTGGTGACAGGATAATCCTGGGTATCAATCTTCTCTAAGTTGTAAGCTTCTCTCGTAAATTCTAAACTGTTCTTGATATAGGGCAATTCTTGGTCGAGTTCGTTAGGTTCAACGCTAAAGCGCTGCTGCAATTCGGGATAAACTCCATTGACTAAAAAGAAAATTAACACATATGCGACAATGCCATAAAGCGGTAACATGGTGCGACGCAGGCAAACCGCCACAATCAACAATATTCCTAAAATTAACGCCCCGATCGCCATCACCCAATAGGAAAATAGCCTGGCATGAGTATCGGTATAGCCGGCACCCCAAACTACGCCATTGGCGGCATAAAGCAAATCATAACGCTTGAGCCAAAAGTCGATTGCCATGGTCACAGCGATCGCTGCCAGCAACAGAATAATATGCGCTTTTTGTTTACCCTGAAAATTGTTGTGCCACTGACGTTCTAATCGCAGCTTTTGCGCCGTAAGTCTTGGTCCTTTTAGGTTTGGTCGGACAAAATTTAAGTCAATTGCACCTTTGAGCAGATAAACCGCGATCGCCATTAACAAACCCGCTCCTAATAAAGCAAATAACCAGGTTTGCAATCCTTCGTAAAAGGGCAGCTTAAATAAATAAAATCCCACATCCTGACCGTAAATCGGATCGGTGCGGTTATAATCTGTAGCGTTGATAAACTTGAGGCTGGTCGACCAAAATTCAGCACTAGCATTGGCAGCAGAGATTGCCACAATAAAAATGAAAACTAAGGCCGACAGCTTAGAAATAGTTTTAGTATACGGCTCTAGTTCTGTACTCGCTAGAAAGCCAAAAGCGCGATCGCGGGTTAAACGGTTAGCCAACCAGTAATTAAACCAAAGAAACAGACTAAAAATAGCCAAGGTAGCAATCCAGATCGCGATCTGCCAGGTCATTCTCGTCCAAAAAACCTCCGCGAAACCCACCGCCTCAAACCACCATGATTCAGTCAGTAAATGAACTAAGGTAGATACCAGAGTTAAACTAACTATTCCTATCAGAACCCAGGTGGCGATTACGAAGTTAGCCGAAGGCATCGCTTTTTGTCGAAGTTGCATATTTAGCTTACCAAATTTTGAGAAATATCGATAAACATCTTAGCGAGTAGCAAGTTTGATTCTATTAGCTTGATCAGTAATTTTCGGATTAAGGATGAGCATTACTAGCCAGCTCATCCCTTAATCCGCAATCACAACTACCCCTGTCGCAGCTTATCTAAAACGCTGATATCTTCCATAGTGGAGATGTCTCCAACCAATTCTTCTCCCGCTGCTAAATTTCGTAAAAAACGGCGGATAATCTTACCCGAACGAGTCTTAGGTAGCGCATCGCTAAAGCGAATTTCCCCAGGACGGGCGATCGCGCCTATTTCTTTGACGACATGCTGTTTAAGTTCTTGCTTGAGTTCGTCACTGGCATGATAAGAACCTTCCAAAATCACAAAAGCATAAACTTCTTCGCCTTTAACCTCATCGGGACGAGAAACTACCGCAGCTTCGGCGACAGCAGGATGAGATACCAAGGCAGACTCAACCTCCATCGTGCCTAAACGATGTCCTGAGATATTCATCACGTCATCCACTCGACCCATTACCCAGAAATAGCCATCTTCGTCTATACGGGCGCCATCACCTGCAAAATAGAGGTATTTGCCGTCTTTAGGCGGAATATGTTCCCAATAGGTACTCCGAAAGCGAGCATCATTTTTGTATACGGTACGCATCATGCTGGGCCAAGGATGTTTGATTACCAAATAGCCCCCTTCGTTTTTGCCAACAGGATTACCCTCTAAATCTACTACGTCGGCAACAATACCAGGAAAAGGTAGAGTAGCCGATCCAGGTTTGGTAGGAATTGCCCCAGGCAGAGGAGTTAACATAAACCCTCCTGTTTCCGTCTGCCACCAGGTATCGACAATCGGACAGCGTTCACCGCCAATTACCTGGTGATACCACATCCAGGCTTCGGGGTTAATCGGTTCGCCAACTGTTCCCAGAATTCTTAAAGAAGAAAGATCGCGACTATTAGGATGTTCATCGCCCATTTTGATAAATGCTCGTATGGCGGTAGGGGCGGTGTAAAAAATAGTTACGCCATATTTTTCGACTACATCCCAAAAGCAGCCAGGGTTAGAAGGACGGGGTGCGCCTTCATACATCACCGTAGTTGCGCCATTAGACAAGGGACCGTAAACGATATAGCTATGTCCTGTAATCCAGCCTACATCGGCAGTACACCAATAGACATCATTATCTTTAATATCGAATGTCCATTTAAAGGTCATGTGAGTGTAAAGGTTATAACCCGCCGTGGTGTGAACTACACCTTTGGGCTGACCTGTAGTACCACTGGTATAAAGAATAAACAGTAAATCTTCACTGTCCATCTGTTCGGCTGGGCAATCATCACTAGCTTCTGCTTGGAGTTCGTGCCACCAATGATCTCGTCCCGACTGCATCTCAATATCTTGTTCAGTACGCCGTACTACTAAAACATTTTTGACGCTAGTCACATCATTGGAGATCGCTTCATCCACTGCCTCTTTCAGGGGAACGATCTTATCTTTGCGCCAGCCACCATCGGCAGTAATAACTAACTCAGCTTCTGCGTCTTGGAGACGGGCTTTTAAAGCTTCGGCACTAAAGCCACCAAAAACCACGCTGTGGGCTGCCCCAATTCTGGCACAGGCTAACATGGCGATCGCTGCTTCTGGAATCATCGGCATATAGATGCCGACGCGATCGCCTTTTTTAACTCCTAGCTGCTTGATTACGTTTGCCATCTGACAGACTTCTTTGTGCAGTTGGGCATAAGTTAAAGTCCGTGAGTCTCCTGGTTCTCCTGACCAAATTATGGCTGGTTTATCTCGACGATGAGTAGTTAAATGTCGATCCAAACAATTATAAGAAATGTTGATTTTGCCGTTGACAAACCATTTAGCAAAAGGTGGTTGCCAATCTAGGGTTTTGCCCCATTTGCTAAACCAATGTAATTCTTTTTCGGCTAGTTTTGCCCAAAAACCACTGGGATCTTGGGAAGCTAAAGCATAGAGCTTACGGTACTCCCCCATGCTTTTGATTGCAGCTTGAGCCGCAAATTCGGCAGGAGGATTAAATACTCTTTTCTCTTGTAAAATCGATTCTATAGTTGATTCTGACATAGTTACTATTAACCGTACGGCAGTTCTACAGTTATTTGTAACGCCGTTTTTGTCTGAATAACTTTAATATTTGCGAAGTTGGTCACCTGAAGGACAACCTACTTTACATCTAATGAGGATGTAACGTCCTGATTGTTTATTTGTCAGTAGGCTTTAATCTAGTTAACTTTAAAGTAAACTTCCCTCCGCTAGTATCTCCAAACGCTTTAACTCGCACAATGTACCTCCCCGCTTCGGTAATACGAGAAAAAAGTAAAGAGTTGGTAGTGCCGTCGGGACCATCGTCATTTTCGGCTATGGTTACTCCATCGTCTGCAATCAACATTACCATTGAATCAAAATTGTCTGAGGTAAGGTCAATCGCTACCTGATCGCCTTTTTCTAACTGCACAAAATAGTCACGAGCAAAACCTCCATCACCTGTAGGAATATCATCTTTAGTTAGGGTGTCAGATACTTCTGTTTCTGAACTAATTGCAGGAGGGTTATATATTTTAGATTCGGCTTTAACTGCTGGTGTTAAAAATCCCAGACCATATAGAGTAAGACCTATAAATGCTAACTTCTCCATCCGAGCAGAAAAAATATTAAACCATGTATAGGCGGTAAACCGAATAACCATACCAAACTGTATTAGATAGCTTTTGTAACTTTATTATATATAAGCCACAAGAAGCAAAAAAAAATTTATCAAGGAATTAATCAATTTGAGCTATTTCTATCTAATACAAATAAGGTTGGAGAAGAAATGCCTCCAACCTTTAATAAATAAATATTAGAAAATATTAGAAATCTGACATGGGGCCAGATGCCAAGGCAGTGAGATTACCTGAACCAGCGATCGCCAAAAAGTCAACCATTTCCGAATTATGCAGTGTTTCTCTGTCTAAAGATTGGTCTTCTTCGACTCTAATCTGGACATTAGAACTACCAAGATTGCGATATCTTAGCCCCACAGAATCTTGTCCTGCATAGCTGGAGATTGAGGCAAAAAACCCTGGTTCGCGATCAAAGATCTGGTCAAATTCGATTTCGCTCCAGGTATGGTCTACATCCATCCCTGTATGACCTGCTTCATAGTCTAAACCATTCCAGTTACCGCTTCCTGGCTCAATTGCTAACCAACCTACGGTTTCTGTTTCATGACCAGTATGTAACAAAGCCTCTTCTTCTTCTAGTGCTACCTCAAATCCATCGGCGCTGGCTGACGTTTGTCGAGTACGAGTTAGCTGCTTGCCATTATAAGTCTGTACTTGACTAAGGATAGCAGGCATCTCTTGAAAATCATTTTGGAAATCGATACTTTCCCATTCACCCATAGTAATCGAGTCGGTATTTACTGTTCCTACTTCTAAGATAGTTCCATCATCTAGTTCCCACGAGCCAGCTTCTAATACTAGGTAGCTGATGCTTTCTTTGGTATGCCACTGATCTTTATATCTAGGTTCTTGGATCTTGAGAGTAAAACCATCATCCTGAAGATCAGTAATTCTGGCGATCGCGGGATCGATACCGTTAGAAGACAAAGTTAGGGCAAAAACAACAGGATTATCATAGGTGTTGTTTAGTTGAATTGTTTGAGTTTGATCCAGATTTGAGATCTCACCAATTTCACCAATATGCTGAATTTGATCAGGAG
This sequence comes from Pleurocapsa sp., assembly GCA_050330395.1. GTDB lineage: Bacteria > Cyanobacteriota > Cyanobacteriia > Cyanobacteriales > Xenococcaceae > Waterburya. The sequence goes on along the minus strand of JBHJNW010000012.1, from coordinate 33,925 downwards.
TCGCGGGTAAATTTTGTGCCTGTGCGGTTGAGAGAGCCATAAATGTTGATTTAGTTTATTAATTAGAATCGAACTAAGTACTAATCTAGTTATGGGCTTCCTTTTTGGAAACAGTATTTACAACATTTATAAGCTTGCTAAAATGGCAACGTACGAATTATTTCTTAGTAATTAATATTGATCAACTACTAATTTATATTACCTAGTAAATAATTTTAAATCTAGCTAAAACTAAGTACAATTACTTATTCATTCATGTTTTTATAAGTAGCAACAGAAGAAGGTGAAATACGATTAAGGTAGCGGAAAATCCAGTATTTGAGAACCGTATCTAAGATGACAGGAAAGGTAGCAATAAATAAAAAGTTAAAATCGCGATTTTCGGGTAATCCTAAGTGGCGGGCAATTCCTTCTAAAATAATTTCCCAACCGTGAGGCGAATGATAACCTACGAACATATCTGTGAGCAAAATAATCAGAAAAGCTTTGGCACTATCGCTCAAACCATAAGCTATTTCATCTAAAAATGATTTAATAATTTGAATTTCTCTTTTGCAAAAGAAAATAATCGCTGCAAATGCGGTTAAAGAAAAGAAATCGGCAAAAACATTACCGATCGCATTAATACCTCGTGCCTGGAACTCCTCTGATAATTCTAACGCTCTCTCTCTTATTTCCGCCTCTTCTTCTTCGTCGGATAAAGCAGGAATTAAACCAATCATACTTTGAAAACGTAGCTTTTCTTCGTAGCGATTTAGCTCCATAAAAGCCTCTTCTTCCATATCCTGATTGATAAATAATACTTGCTGTTGGTGATTAGCAAAATATTTTTGTACCAAAGGCGTAATTAAAATGCTTTTTGTCACTTGATGTGTCAACAACGGCACAATAATTAAAATCAATAAAAATCTAATTGAAATTGCTGTTTTATTACGGCTTTTGCGGAATCTTTTGACTACTTCTTCTTCTGTATCTTCCGCTTTGGGGTCTATTTCTTGTTTGATGCGATTTAGCGTTCGCATAAATGAACGAGGTAAAACGCTAGTTTTATCGGTAATAGTTTCCGTACCAGGATCTTTGCCGTTCTTTTCTTGTCTAGACTTATTTAAAGCAATCGAGCGGTTATTTTTATTAATAATTAAACGATTATTTTTTTGACTCTTTTCCAAACGCCTGGTGGGCGTAATTTCTAGATCTTTGACTTGAGGATTCTTATATTTATAAGTAACAGCATCTATAAAAGCCAGTTTTTCTAATACCGTTAATTCGCGAGTATCATCAAAGCCGTTAGTATAGCGGACGATACTTTGGTTAGAATCATTAGGTTGGCTATTAGAAAAAATTAATAAACCTCGACTAAGCCTAAATTCTGCCAGCCTAGCGTTGATGGTGCTGAGATAGTTGCTAACATCTGCCATGAATACCTTAATAACACTCTCGGAGTATTCTATCGAGCCAGAGGAGACTATTTGACCATCAAAATGATCGTCTTCGATCGCTTTAATTCTAATCGCGGCACGATAGGCTGCATCCAAAGCCCTCTCAGGGGTAGCAGATAACCAACGCCTACCGACGTTAAAAATATCTTGAAGTTTCATTAATTTTACATAGCACTATCAATAATCAGATTAAAAACCTTGCTCGATCTTAACAATCGGGAAATTATTACCTTTATGATACTGAAGAGTATAAAACTTATCTTAATAGATTGGGAAAACATATAGATTGTGCTTATTTTATCTCTCTGGATTACAGGAGCAACTCGCACTGGTAAAACTTCCCGTTTAGTGGCAGAATTTTGCAGCTGGGTGAGAATGCAGCTGTTAAAACCAAAGCTCAAAAATGTTCCACATAATTTCACGGCTGCTGTTTTAGTATTTGCAGCCAACAACCAAAATCGTCGAGAATTAAGCGATCGCCTGGTGCTGTCTGTAGACGGGACTTATCCTGTCGTCTGTAAGACTCCTGTCGGCTTTATTAGCGATGAAGTAATGCTGTTTTTTCCCTTGGTTTTTGAGGAATTAAATCTCAAAGCGCAATTTCCCCTGCGACTACGCCCCGAAACCGAGCAGGAATTAGCGACTCAGCTATGGCGTAAGCAACCAGATTGGCAGGATTTATGCGAGTTTGAGCCTGAATACCGTCTGGTGCGTCAAACTCTTGATTTGATGCAGTTAGCAGGGGCGAGTGGTGTACCAACAGAAGAAATTTCCGTGATCTTGCTTCAGGGTTTATCAGGACTAAATTCTGATCACAACCAAAGTCTTTTGTATCAAAGAATGGGAAAACTGCTGGTTTTATGGCGCAGCTGGTGTTTAGAGCAAGGTTTGCTAACCTATGGTTTAATTTACGAGCTTTATTGGCGTTATTTATTACCAAATCCCAAATATCAACAACATTTAACCAGGCGATATCAAGCAATTTTTGCTGACGATCTAGACGACTATCCAGCGATCGCTCGTGATCTATTTGAAGTGATGTTAGATCAAGGTGCATTAGGCGTATTTACTTATAACCCCGATGGCAAAATTCGTTTAGGTTTAAACGCCGATCCTGATTATCTAGCTGGTTTAGCGGGGCGTTGTCAAACAGAAAAACTGACTCCCACTACCAATAACTTAGCGGTTGAATTTGCTGATACTGCGGTGGATCTGGTTACCGAACAAGCTTATTTAGTTACTGCTCCTGAGACAATCCAATCGTTGCAAACTATTTCTCGGGCAGAATTATTACGACAAACTGCGTCAATTATAATTCGAGCCGTGCAACAGCAGGAAATTCAACCCTCAGAGATCGCGATTATTGCCCCTGGTTTAGATGAGATTGCCCGTTATAGTCTGATAGAAATCCTCTCTGCTCAAGGTATTCCTGTTATCCCTTTAAATGAACAGCGTCCGATTATCAGTTCTCCCCTAGTTAGAAGCTTACTAACTCTTTTGGGGCTAGTCTATACCGATTTAGGTCGTTTGGTCGATCGCGATGCCATTGCCGAGATGCTGACGGTATTTAGCCAAACTCAGGATAATCGAGCAATTTCTCAAATCGATCCTGTCAGGGCGGGATTAATTGCCGACTACTGTTACTATGTCGATCCCGAACGCCCTTATTTATCTCCCGTGGAAACTTTTCCCCGTTGGGATCGACTAGGACATCAAGCAACTAATGCTTACCAAGAAATTGTCAGCTGGATTGAGGCAAGCAAACTTCGACAGCAACAACAAAGCTTTTTGACTCCCACGATTTTATTATCCGAAGCCATTGATCACTTTTTAGTCAATGGAGCAGCTTTAAGCAGCGACAAATTAGCAGTACTGCGAGAATTAATGGAAACCGCCCAGCACTTTTGGGAAGTAGATCGTAGACTCAGACAAAATGAACCGAGTTTCCAAACCCAAGCTGCTACCGTGGCTCAATTTATCCAGCTACTGCGTCGGGGGACAATCACCGCCAATCCTCGACCAATACGTCAGTTTTCTCCCCAGGCAGGGGCAATCACCCTGGCAACTGTCTTTCAATATCGCTCTTGGCGATCGTCTCATCGCTGGCAATTTTGGCTTGATGCCAGTTCTCCTCTCTGGTCACAAGGCGGTGCGGCTACTTTGTTTGCTGCGCCTTTATTCCTTAAACAATGGACGGGAAAAACTTGGATGCCAGAAGATGAACATGAAATGGACAAAGAGCGTTTGGAAAGGATTTTACGAGATGTTTTAGCCAGAGCATCAGAAAAAATATTTCTTTGTCATAGCGACTTAGGTGTTAACGGTACAGAACAAGCGGGAGCTTTATTACCTTTAGTTCATGCAGCTACTCAATATGTAGAGCTTCCGTAATTAATTCAACTTGCCGATCCCAACACTCTTGTGTAATCTATCGAAGTAAAATGAAAAAATTTTGGCACAAACATCAATCCTGGGCGCGAGTGGTCATTGTCTTGCTCATTTTGTTGAGCGTCATCATTAATGCCGTTGATGAAATTCAGCCACGTTCGGTAGAAGATGATGCTCAACATAATCTTGCCATGGCTTATAACAATTTTAAATATGGCGTTGTCTCGGATCTCAGCCTAGATCGTCCTGATATTACACCAACCTATCGACGAGAACCTTTCTATTCCTTTATCCTGACTGGAGTTTTGCAGGCAATCGCCGATCCGCAAGCTACTAGCCACGACTGTCTGATCAAACCCGAACCTGCTTGTGTGCCTCTTCAGTTAAAACTACAGTGGTTTAATCTTTTTTGGTTGCTGATGCTTACCCTCACCACTTTTTTGGCTGGACGAGTAATTCTGGGCGATGGTTTTGGTCCTTATCTGGCTAGTTTGCTAGTTGGCTTTGCTCCTGAGTTGAGCGAAGCGATCAATAACTTTTATACTGAATTGACTGCCGCCCTTCCTTTGTTAATTTTGGCGACTTTCCTTTATCTTTGCGTTACCCGTAGGCGATGGCAACTATATGCAATTGGTGCGGGATGTGCTTTTGCTGCTTTGATGTTGACTAAAGCAGTCTTTGTCTATTTTGGGGTAGTACTGGGATTGGCCTTTGTAGCTTATGCTGGGCAACGACATTCTTGCCAACCACTAAAAATGGCAGTAACGATACTATTAGTTGCCTATGCGATCGCTGGTTTATGGATGGCACGCAATTATATAAATTTTGGGGCAGCCAAAATTGCTGGCAGAGGAGGCGAAGTTTTGGCGATCCGCGCTCAGTTTTCGGAAATGAGTTGGACGGAATATCGCGCTTCCTGGTTGGCTTTTACGCCTGGGTATGGAGAGCCTTTATTAAAACGTTTTTTTAATCCCCAAGATTATGTCAGGTTGGATCGCGCTAACCCAGACGGTTTTTATCGCAGTACTAAAAATCGGATTGAGCAAATGCGTCCAGAAGACATAACAAAAAGAGATGATCAGCAACAAGAACTTGACGATCACCTCAAAGCAGAATCAATTGCCAAAATTAAACAGAATTGGTTAAAGCATTTAGCCTTAACACCAACTTTTGCCTATCGAGGTTCATTCATCAAGATGTTTGCGGAAAATAGTCTGGTACCTGTCCGCTTAGTTTATCTTATTTCTCTGTTTATTGTTTTATATTTGGCACTCAAACATGATGATATCGGCATAACTTTTTTTGTCCTACCAGCATTGTTTAGCTATGGTATTCATGCTTTCGCTTCTCACTATATCCCTCGCTTTAGCGCACCGTTAATCCCCTGTTTGGCGATTGTCTTTGCTTTACTCATGGTGAGATTTAGCCATTTCCTTCAACACCAAAAACGCCTTTAGTATTACGTCCAGGCGATAGGCTCTATCAATCGGATTTTGTATCAGCTAAGGCAAATATTGGCAGTTGCCTGGTGGTTCGTTTAAGATATCTCCAATGATGTCAATTCGATATCTTTGCATAATTTTGTTTAGCTGAAATAACAGCATCAACAAAAATAACGGTGTCAGCATTTGCAATATCTTCGGCAAGTTCTGGTGTTAATTGATGAACGGCAAGCGATCGCACGTTAGGCAAACCCCAGGCTGCTATTTGGTTCGCTGCGCTCTGACCCGCCCCATCATCGCTTCTTAGAGTATTTCCATAGCCAATGACTAAATAATGCATACTTCTATCGTTAATTAGATAACTATTTGTTACAGAAATAAAAAAATGGAGAAAATTTTCTTAGGTTTGGTGCAAGATCCTAAGTAAGAGATCAAAACATTTGTTATATCACTATGCTCGCTTAATTGAAATTTTGGGTTGTTTAGAACAGATCGCCAAATTAATGGACGACCCTGATATTGTATCGTCTCGCGTCCGCGCTCAAGCAGGAATTAATAATTTAATTATTGCTACGGGAAATAATAATTTAGCGATGAATAAAGCGATCGCGCAAATTGCCAAACATTACATTCACGATCATGAAATTCCTGAAGGAATGTTAAATCGAGTCGAAGCAGGAATTCATTGTTTCGATCCGTGTTTGAGTTGTTCGACTTATGCGGCTGGACAAATGCCTTTGCACATTGAATTAATTGGTAATGATAGGATGGTTGTAGACGAAATTTATCGCGATTAACGGCTGTTTCTTTAATTGAATCTTTGATCGTTTTGACAATTTTTACACATAAATCCCTAAATTATTCAGTGAAGACTCAAGCATCAACTATTAAACAAAAACTGACTTTAATTCAGCTAGCGGATTCGTTTTTTCCCTCTGGATCTTATACTCTTTCTCATGGCTTAGAATCTTTGATTCAACAAGACAAAATACAGCAGCCTAAAGATTTAATCGCTTTTCTACAAATACTTTTGGCCAACAAAATTGCTCCCTGTGATTTAGTAGCTTTGATTCATGCCTATCGCGCTAGTGCAGCAGATGATTTAGAACAGGTAAAACAAGTCGCAGCGCAGCTATCTGCTCAAACTTTAATTGAAACTACTCGCAAAGCACAACGACAAAGCGGGCGAGCGTTATTGATGGTAGCGCAGTCAACTTGGGAACATCCGCATTTAACAGCTTTAGAGCGATCGCGTACTTTAAATCAATTTTACTGTTTGCATCCTATTGTTTTCGGCGTAGTCAGCAATATTGCTAGTTTAAGCATTACAGATACTTCTTTAGCTTTCTTACATAGCTTTGTTACAGGAGTGTTAGGCGCAGCAATTCGTTTAGGAAGTTTAGGACATTTACAAGCACAACAAATACTTTTACAATTAGCACCAGATATTGAGGCAGCTTACCATAAAGCAGCTTTGATCGAGCTAGATGAAATGTGGACGTGTACCCCAACAATTGACCTGGCTCAGATGCATCATGCTAAACTAAGCACCCGACTATTTGCTAGTTAAAGCCATCAACAAAGTTTAATTACCAAACTAAAAATAATGCCCAAAGAATTCTTATGTTTCTGTGGCAGTAAAAAGCAATATCAATACTGTTGTAGGATGTACCTATCAGGTAAGAAAAAACCAGAGACAGCAGAAAAATTAATGCGATCGCGCTACACTGCTTTTGCTCAGGGTAACCTTAATTATCTTATTGCCACTCTGCATCCAGATAAGCGACAGCCTGATGACGAGCGAGAGTTAACTAAAGGTATTAACCATACCCAGTGGTTAAGTTTAACTGTAATTGAGACAAAAAAAGGTAAAAAAAACGATGTGACTGGCATCGTAGAATTTGAAGCAATTTATCAGATAACTGAACTAGCACAACTCCACGAACGTTCTAAGTTTATTAAAACTAATGGAGATTGGTTTTATCTAGATGGGGATATTTTACCTGGAACAATACCCAAACCAAAAGAGCCATGTTGGTGTGGTAGCGGCAAGAAATACCAGCAATGTCATGGAGTCTAATTTATACAAGCAGCTTGTAACATAAACTAAATATACCAAAAATATAAATTTTTCGCACCTCTTTTAGTTTACTGGAAGTAAAAACTGCTATTAAATCCTGTTAGAAACTTTTAAAGTCTGGTCAAAAATATGTCGAAAATATATCAAGTTGGTAAATAAATATAATTCTTTTCCTAAATACAATACTTTATTGTATTTTATTAATTAGTATATTTTAAAATCTAAATTTTTGATTGTTTAAAATGGCTATTATTAACTTTAATCCAGCTGGCTCTTTTAATGGCATTAATGGCGGTTCTAAGGTTCTAAACAACCCAACTTCTATCCAATTTGGCCCTGATGGACGGCTCTACGTAGCAGAACAAAATGGTTCAATTAATGCTTTTACAATTGCGCTCCAAAATGGCGAATATATAGCTACAAATCATGAAGAGCTATTATTACCAAACGGTAGTGAAGTCGTAAAATCAATTCAAAATCATAACGATGATGGTTCTCTTGGCATCGATATTGGCAATGGTTCACCAGTTACCAATCGACAGGTTACAGGAATCGTCGTCGCTGGAACAGCGACTAATCCGATACTTTATATTTCCTCTAGCGACCCTCGTATTGCTACTAACGCAGAAAAACAACTCGATACAAATTCAGGTGTTATTACTCGGGTAACTTGGATGGGGACTGAGTGGGAAGCAGTAGACATCATCCGTGGATTACCACGCTCTGAAGAAAATCATTCTGTCAATGGTATGGTTCTTAGTCCAGATGGAACTAAGCTTTATCTTGCAGTAGGCGGCAATACGAACAACGGTGCACCTTCTCAATTTTTTTCTTATACGGGAGAGTATGCACTATCTGGGACGATTCTCGAAATTGACCTTGCAGATATTGAAAGCCGTCAAATTTCAACGGATATAGCAGGTGGTCAAAATGGTACATCAAGGCAGCATGTTTACGATTTGCCTACTCTTGATGATCCTAGCGTTCCTAATGATGGAGTTAGAGAAGACAGCAATGGATTGGATGTTGCTGGTCCATGGGGTGGTAATGATGGCTTTAATATGGCTATTTTACCAGCTGATGCCCCAATACGAATTTATGCCGATGGTTTTCGTAACAATTACGATCTAGTGTTATCTGAAAGTGGCAAACTTTATACTATTGATAATGGATCAAATGGTAATCTTGGTGGTAACCCACTAGATGCCAACGGCATTCCCACAGATCAAACAGGTGCTGGTGAAGCTACAAATACGCCTAATAATGGAGGAACTGGTAATCCCGAACCATTGTTTTTGGTTGAAGACGGAAGCTATTACGGTCATCCAGCTCCAGCAAGATCTAATCAAGATCTTTCATGGACGGTGTATGATAGCAATGGCAACCCCGATACATCTCTAACACCTAACACAGTTGCAAATCTTTCTGATTTAGTTCCTAATGGAGTTAACATTCAGAACGGTTTTGTGATTGATCCTAGTAAATTTACTAACGATGCTGCCCGATTACTACAAAGTGGTATTCGTATCCCATATAATAGTCCACAAAGTAATACTATTGTAAACTTAGGTTCATCCAGTAATGGTCTAGTTGAATACACAGGAGATGCTTTTGATGGTGCTTTAAAAGGTGCTTTGATAGTAACTCAGTTTAATGGTAATGTAACACTTCTTAATCTCAGTGATGATGGAACTACCTTAGAACCTCTAATCGATCCTGGTGATGACGGTATATTGGGGACAGCAGATGATGAGATTATTGACTCAGACGGTGTGTTTCCATTGATTACGGGACAGTCACAGCCACTTGATGTGACTGTTGGTCCTGATGGCACTATTTGGGTGGCTGAATTTGGTCCTGACAACATCAATGTATTTGTACCTTCAGACGTGATAATTCCAGGTAATCCTGATTTAGACAATGATGGTATAGATAACATCGACAATCCCTTTATTCGTGACTCAACCAATGGTGGTTCAGTTTTGATTCTTCCCAATCAGACGTATCTCTGGGATTTTGATGCAAATCAAGATGGTAACTTACCTGGACCAAATGGTTATGGTGGAGGTCTAACGGGAGTAATGATTGATGGAGTCACAGATTTCGAGCAGTTTTTCCAAGAGCCTTCTACTCTACCAGATCAGATAATTAAGCTTGACAACGTCAAATTTACGACTGCTGCTGGAGGCGGTACAACAGTTATTGAGTCAGTTTCCAACGGTAACCCTTTGGCTGATAACAATGATGGGGAGTATTTATTCCATACTGGTGTAACTATTACCCCGATGGTCGATACTTTTACCGTTAAGTGGACGATTTTCAATCCAGCTAATTTCTTGACAGGACCATCTCAGCAGATAGGAGGCTACATTGGTACTGGCGATCAAAGTAATTATCTGAAGATTGTTGCCATTCAGGATCCTGCTGGTGAAATTCAGGTCTTACTTGAGAATAATGATATCGTTCAGGCATCATCATTTATCCAAGCCGATGGTTTGTTTAATGTGCCAGATAATCAAAAAATCTTTTTTGAGTTAGAGATTGACTCTAATGCTGCAACCGCTACGCCAACAATTACTTATGAAACTGGTGGAGGAAATACCACTACTGTGTCAGGCACAGTAATCGATCTAAGTGGCACGAATGTTCTCGATACAATTCTCGGCAACTACACCGTCCAGGGGCAAACTTCTGGTCTGGCTGTTGGTTTACTTGCTTCTAATACCGGTCAACCAGAAGCAAATACCTTCCAAGCAATTTTTGATGATATAGAGATTACTGCAACTGGTGATGACTCGACGGAGGAAACATTACTTTATCGAGTTAATGCAGGAGGTCCAGAGATAGCAGCAATTGATGGTGGTCTTGCTTGGTCGGCAGATACCAAGAGCAACAACAGTCCATTCCTCTCCAACCCAGGTAGTAATAGTACAAGTTCATTTCCAGCAGTCGAACCTGGTGCTACAGTTCCAGCTTCTACTCCTGGTGCGATCTTTGATACTGAACGCTGGGACAACCCTGCTGCACCTGAGATGGCTTGGGCATTTGATGTTCCCACCTCTGGTTTGTATGAAGTTCGATTGTTTTTGGGCAATGGTTTCAGTGGTACTAATGATCCTGGAGAACGGATATTTGATGTTGCCCTAGAGGGCAGTGTGCCTAGCAATCTCGACGATGTGGACTTGTCAAGTCAGTTCGGTCACCAAGTTGGTGGGATGATTAGTAATACTGTCAATGTGACTGATGGCACTTTGAATATCGAGTTTTTGCATGGTGTGGAAAATCCCCTAATTAATGGAATTGAAATCTGGCAATTTGACAATGAATAGGGCTTGTTACAAAACCACAAAAACCAATATAATCAGTTGACAGACAAAATTACTTATTTTCGACCAAGCGAAATAGCAATAACTGATTGATCTGTTCGTCATTAAAATTATCATCGCTAATTAGCAGTAAACTTTTACTGCCATCAGGTAAACGAGGCCCAGTAGTCATTCCCTCAAGGTTATCTAGATAAATGCCTAAATTGGCTAAATTAAATAACAGTTTTTTCCTCAAAGGCTGTACCTGAGTTATGTTCCCTCTGAGACTAGCAATATTTGTCGTGTCTGTAGCATTAGCAATCACTAACTGAAATAATTTTGCTCCTGCCCCCTCAAAGCCAAAAGTTCTTTCTAAACTTAGAAAATACCCCTCTGTTGGCAATGCTAGCAGTTCAGTTAATCCATTGGAAATGACTTCTACTGGTGCTGATTCAAGTAAATATAAATGCTCGGCAACTAAAACAGGATTGCCGACAGGATTAATGACGTAGTGCAAAAAACGAATCCTTGCCTGTTCTTCCGCTGCTAAAGATTCGTCTTGAATTAATGCCGATTCAGTAGCAGTAAATAAGCGAAAAGGATCTTCTGGTAAGCCCGTGCGATTAATAGTTAAAGATTCAAACCCTAAATTTTGTTGTATTCCTTGAGATGGCGATTCTACTCCAGATAGGTAACGTTTGGGTAAAGGAACATCCAATACTTTCTTACCAGTTGCCAATTCAAATTCGGCTATAAAAGGCTCAACTTCTTGGATCGGATTGCCTTCACTAGAGATAAAGAGCGTGTTGCGAGGAGAAATAGCGAGTCCTTCGGGATCGATACTGCCTGGCTGATATTGTTTACCGTTTTCATCGAGCAAGATAGTTACATCTTGTGGCTCAAAGCTTTCTAGCTTAATTTGGGCATTGTCAGTTTGTTTAATCTTTAGTTTAAAAGTATAAAAACGAGCTGGAGAATATTTGCTTTGATCGTCAGACAATACATAGAAAATATCTTGCTCACGATTGTAGGCGATCGCCGATAATCCTCCAACTAATGTATTTTGATAAGTAGCCTTTGGTATTTCGTATTGGTCAATAAATTCTAAAGAAAAATTGCGGAACATTCTCTCTTGGGCGCTCACTCTCTGAGGTGGGCTACACGATCCCAGAAAAAAGAGAATACAGACGAAAAACAAACTGATTGAGAATCTGGTAAAAAATTCTACTTGGCGATCGCTCACGGTTTTTTGATCACAAAACTTACACCATTTAATCTATCAGGTTAGTGGCGGTAAAAGTTTGACAGAAAATAGTTGAGCAATTTCTTGTCGATAAGCTACAGCCATCACATTAGTCATTAAACAGGTTGTTCCTAACCCAAACAATATAAAGGTCACAGGGGTAATCACACCGATCACAAACCAGGTGGAAACGTGGAGAAATAAAGTAATAGCTAACCAAGAAGCTATGGTTTTAGACCAACGTATTTTTGATAATGATTGACCAGTAGCTACCAAACCCAAGGTAGTGATCGTGGCGATTAAGTTAGCTGGCACGAGAAAAGCACAAATTGTCACACAATTAAGCCGAGAAAACTCAAAAACTGGTTGTAAATCAAGCATAAACTTTAACAATTTGTTTATTTGATTAATTATTGCTATCTGAATACTTTAATTGTAGCGAAAACCATCATGGTCTCAGCTCAATTGTCAACAACCGTAACCTAAACAAGCCAACTTTTTAGATAAATTTGCTGATATCTTAACGGACTTATTGGGAAATATATAATTAACTCGCTGACTTTGTGAGGCTACTACTTTTTTCGTAAAATTAAAGTAAACAAATGCAAGTTGGGAATATCTTTTGATGGCTGAACGAGTCCAAAAAGTTTTGTCACAGTGGGGAATTGCCTCACGACGCAAAGCCGAAAATATGATTATCGAGGGTAGAGTTCAGGTTAACGGTCAAATAGTAAAGTTGGGTGATAAAGTCGACTTAACTGCCGATGTTCTGCAAGTAGATGGCAAAGCAGTCAACCAGACTAATCGTCCTCAGCGGATCTACTTATTGTTGAACAAACCAGCGGGAGTAGTTTCTACTTGTTTCGATCCCCAGCATCGTTCCACCGTCATCGATCTATTGCCGACAAATTTGAGGTTCGGGACAGGCATTCATCCTGTTGGTAGATTAGATTTTGCCTCTAGTGGGGCTTTGATCTTAACTAACGACGGCAAACTGACTCTTGGTTTGACTCATCCCCGCTATCATTTGCCTAAGACTTATCTCGTTGAATTAGATCGTTCTCCTGTTGCCCAAGATTTAGCTTGCTGGAGGGAGGGCATAGTTCTAAACGGGAAAAAGACTTTACCTGCCCAAATTGATTTAGTCAGGTCAAACAAAGCTCAAAAAATCATCAAAATTGTCCTGAGTGAGGGGAGAAACCGACAAATACGCCGTGTAGCTTTACAGCTTGGTTATGAGGTAACAAGGTTACATCGTATTGCCATTGGTTCAATTACTTTAAGTATGGTTAAGGACTTGGAACTTCCTCAAGGTAAATATAGACATCTAAATCAAGCTGAAATTAACTTGTTGAAAAATTCTTTTGTTGATGCCAAACTTCACCAAGTAGCTGCACAGCCTAGGAGGGCAGTGTATGACTAACAATAATTCAACTACAGATCAGCAAAAGCTACAGGATATAGGTACCAACCTAAATCGTATTCGCGTAGCTAAAAATATATCTCTTGATGCTGTAGCTGCTAAAACACATATTTCTAAACGATTGTTAGAAGCCATTGAAGCAGGAGATCTTCAACAGCTACCAGAGCCTTTTTATATTCAAGCCTTGGTGGTGAAATTTGCCCGCGAAATTGGTGCCAATGAGATCCTTTTTCAGGTCGAGTCTCCGAGCGATCGCGATACGGTAAGCAATAATTTACCTCCCAAAAATAGTCGTAAATACTGGCTAAATTTTCAGTTGCGATCGCTCCATTTATATTTACTATATATTTTATTAGTGATTGTTTCGGTTCGAGGGATTACTACTTTAGTAGAACGCCCAGTGATTATTAATCAAACGCCACCCCAAAGCCCAGCTTTAGCTCCCAAAGACGAACCCAAACAACCTGATGCTACTGCTCAAGTTAGTTCAGAAGCTGCACCCCAATTTGTTTCTCAATCAAATAATTCGGAAGCGGTAAGTGTGGGTATAAATTTGCAAGAGCGATGCTGGCTCAAGGTCATGGTAGATGGAGAAGTCGCTTTTGAAGGTGTTCTTCCTGAAGGTACTCAACGTCAATGGACTGGCAAAGAACAGGTGACAATTAGAGCGGGTAACGCTGGAGGAGTGGTCATTAGCTCCAATAATCAGCAGCAAAAGATCTTAGGCGCACCAGGACAAGTTGAAGAGATTACCTATCGGGTTAATTAGAAACTGGGAACTGGGGATCGCGCTTTGTCTCAATAAATATCTTATCCAACTTGGTTCAAATATTAAATTGTCCACTCAAACTCTGAATAACTGTACCTAACTGATTATCATTTATTTATTCTGCGCAATTGTAGATTAATAATTATGAATACAGAGAAGATTGCGATCGGCAACCACACCCAAGATATCACTTTTGACTATATTAAGTTTGAGTCTATGCCTAAAATCTGGCAGATAGCGGCTCAAAAGTTCAGCAACACTATTGCTCTAAAAGATCCCCATGCCCAACCAGAAGTAGCCATTAACTATCGAGATTTATTTGCTCATATTCAACAGTTTGCTGCGGGTTTACAGGCTCTAGGAATTCAGGTTCAGGACAAGGTGGCATTGTTTGCCGATAACAGTCCTCGTTGGTTTATTGCCGACCAAGGAATCATGACATCAGGCGCAGTAGATGTGGTACGTTCTTCGGGAGCAGAACAGCAAGAATTAGCTTACATTCTCGAAAATAGTGACAGCACGGCTTTGGTAGTGGAGAATCTTAAAACTTTAGATAAATTAAGCTCTGAACTGGCTAATCTGCCTATTAGACTAATAGTTCTGTTGAGCGACGAAACACCTGCTGAAGCTACCTCAATTAAAACAATTAACTTTCAGCAGTTGATGGAGTCGGGGCAAAACCATCAGCTACAGCCTGTGTCCCAAAACCGAGATACCTTAGCTACTTTACTTTATACCTCTGGAACTACTGGCAAACCAAAGGGAGTAATGCTGAGTCATAGTAATTTGCTACATCAGGTAAACTACATCAAAACGGTTTTTCAACCCGAACCTGGGGATGTACTCTTGTCAATTCTACCCAGCTGGCACGCTTATGAACGGGCGGCGGAATATTTTTTCTTATCTCAGGGAGCAACTCAGGTATATACCACCATCCGCTATTTTAAACAGGATTTAAAAAAGTTTCAGCCCACCTATATGGTAGGCGTACCTCGTCTTTGGGAATCTCTCTATGAAGGGGTGCAAAAGCTGTTGAGTGACCAGTCTGCATCACAACAAAAGTTGGTCAAGTTTTTCCTCAAGCAGTCAGAGCGTTATATCATGGCGCAACGCATTGCTAATGATACTAGTTTAGAACATTTTGATGCTTCATCTACAGAAAGAGCGATCGCCAAGCTCAAAGCAGCTTCTCTTTATCCAGTTCATGCTCTGGCAGACAAGGTAGTATACCGTAAAATCCGTGCTGGGGTTGGCAATATCAAAGCCGTATGTAGCGGTGGTGGTTCGCTAGCCAAATATCTCGACGATTTTTATCAAACCGTTAACATTGATGTCTTTGTCGGCTACGGACTAACAGAAACCTCGCCAATCACCAATGCTCGTACTCCCAAACATAACGTTCGAGGCTCGGCAGGGCAACCGCTCCCAGAAACCGAAATTAAAATTGTCGATCCGCAAACTCGTCAAGAACTATCTCAGGGGCAGCAAGGATTAGTTCTAATTCGCGGCAGTCAGGTAATGCAGGGCTACTATAAAAACTCAGAAGCCACCGCCAAGGCGATCGATGAGCAGGGTTGGTTTGACAGTGGTGATTTAGGCTGGTTGACCCCATACGGCGATCTAGTTTTGACAGGAAGAGCCAAAGATACGATAGTTTTAACCAATGGTGAAAATATTGAACCCCAGCCGATTGAAGATGCTTGTGTCCGTAGCATCTATATCGATCAAATCATGTTGGTTGGGCAGGATCAACGAGCTTTGGGAGCATTAATTGTACCTAACCTAGAAACTCTCCAGCAATGGGTTAGGGAGCAAAATCTCAACCTTAAGCTGCCCGAACTTAATCGTTCTGCTGAATCAGTTGCTCAAAGCGATCTCAATGACCAGGCAATAATTAATTTATATCGTAATGAACTAAATCGCGAGATCCAAAATCGTCCTGGCTATCGTGCAGATGATCGCATTGCCTATTTTCGTTTGATTACCGAAGCATTTTCTCAAGAAAATGGTACGATGACTCAAACTTTTAAAATCAAGCGTCCCCAGATCACAGCTAAGTACCAAGCTTTGATCGACGAAATGTTCTCAAACTAATTTTTTATTTTCGATCCTCAATCAGCTGACAAATTACGTCCAAAATTGGTTTTTTGAGCTAAAACTAAAATGATTAAAAATTCAGGGAAAATCTAATCAGATTAGAAAACAACCTGTAATCTTTAAGCTGCCAACAACATTCAGAATTAACGAAGGAATCGAAATTATGGATTATGCCAACGCCAGCCTACTGTTAAAACGTCCAGTAACTGTCAAAGCCATTGTTACGGCTCAGTGGAAAGAAGAGGTAACCCAGCAACTACAAAAACAATTGGCACAGCTAGACCAACAGATGCAGCAGCTAGAAATGCAGGGCAAAAGAACCATCGAAGAAATTACTAAGCAAGCAGGAGCAACAAATCCCCAGGTACAAAAACAAACTGAAAATATTCAGGGACAGGTTAATCAAAAAAAAGCAGAAATGCTGGAAAAGAAAAACCAGTTCTTACAGCAGCTACAGCAAATTCAGCTATTGGAGCTAAACCAAGAAGTTGTTCAGGCACAAATGGAAAGCTTCTTTCGCCTCGAACCAGGGGATAACCTAGTTAAAAAGCTGAATGTCGAAGTTGTTTTACGCGACGGAGTAGTTGAAGAAATTAGAGGTGAAGTTTAAACCTCGCAGTAAAAAGTTACTTTCTTAAACAATTGTCAAAGTGAGGTTGGCATAAAATATAAATCTTCTTAAACATTGTTGTTTTCCAGAAACGATACCCTGAGAATTAGAAATATAAGAAGTTGGTACGTATTTGAGGGAGCAAGTTGAACAATAAAGCGATCGCCCGTCGCCCTGCTAAAGTTATCTGCCTCGGGGAAATATTATTTGATTGTCTGGCTGACGAGTTGGGCAAGTCTATATCGGAAGTTACATCCTGGACTGCTTATCCAGGAGGTGCGCCAGCCAATGTTGCCTGTGCTTTGGCAAAATTAGGTACTCCTTCGGCGTTTATTGGTTGTGTTGGCAAAGATGAACCAGGTCAGAAACTAGTCAAACTCTTACAGTCAACTGGAGTTGAACTTTCGGGAGTTCAATACAGCAACCAAGCTCCTACCAGGCTAGTTTACGTTACTCGCAATGAACAAGGCGATCGCACTTTTGCTGGTTTTGGCGACCAAAGAGCTGATCAATTCGCTGATGCCTATCTTCAGGCTGAACTACTGCCGACAGAACTGTTCTTAGAAGCTGAATATTTGGTATTAGGAACTCTTGAATTAGCCTATCCTCAAACCAGAACTGCCGTGTTTCGAGCTTTAGAGCTGGCAGTCGAACATCATCTGAAGATTGTCTTGGATGTTAATTGGCGACCAATGTTCTGGCTCAATCAAGAAGAGGCTCTGCCTTTAATTAAGCAGCTTTGGCAATACGTAGATTTTCTCAAGCTGGCTGAAGAAGAAGCAACGTGGCTATTTGATACTGCCGATGCTGGCGCAATTGCTTATCGTCTCGGCTCTCTAGAGGGTGTTTTAGTAAGTAATGGAGATGCTAAGGTTAGCTACTGTCTCAGCGATAACGAAGGAACAGTCAATCCGATGAAGGTATCGGTTGAAGATACTACGGGAGCAGGAGATGCCTTTCTCGCTGGCTTTATCCATCAACTCTGCCAGCATGGTATGCAGAAATTAGCGAATCCGCAAGTAGCTCGAGATGTTGTTCGATATGCCTGCGCGGTAGGTGGTTTAACTACGACAAAATCAGGCGCGATCGCGGCTCAACCCAGCCCCGCAGAAGTCGAGGCTTTACTTAAACAAGCTTAGTTTTTAATAGAAAAGAGCCTAAGACAATGCCGTATTATGTCTTGGCTCTTAAATTTTGTTCCCGAATCACACGTCGGCAATCATAATTAAGCAGTTTTGGTTTGTCAATAATTTTTTAGGCACTCAGCTGCCAAATATTATTGACAAATCTTCTTTACAATACGCTTAAGTTGAATTATCTTGGATAGGGCGTAATTAGTTTACCAATGGACCTAAACTCAAATTTTTATTTTTAATCATTATCTAGATTAAGCTTGAATCTTGCCTCATGAACAAGTATTGCTAACTAACTTAGTTATGGCTTTGAATCAAAATATCGCTGTTTTACCATAACGATATTTAAATTATTTTCGCTCAACAAATAACTGAATAAATTAAGTTAAACAAGGTATCTCAGTCAATATAATTATACTTTACAAGTAATTATTTTTTAATCAGCAGACAGTTTTAAAATCATGTCTGCTGATTAAAATTATACTGCCGCATTTTTTCTTAGTTAAAAATAGATGGTTAAAGTTTAAAAATACTAGGATTTACCTGTAAATACAGATAAATAATAATCTGAATTAAATTGCTATGAGTACAATATTAATGCTAAGCAGTTCTTTTAACTCTCTTGTAAATCTGTAGTTTTACTGTAAGTATAAATACTTAAGTATTAAGATTTTCTTCAATAATCTCCTAATTTTTACTTAAGGAAAAGCCGTTGACATTTGGTAAATTATAGAGAAAATAGATAATGAAAGACATGGAAATTACTTAAATTTGTCTTTTTGTATTCTGTCTTACTAGAAATAAATTAAATGTAATTTATGATAGTTTTTGATGGTTTTATTGCCTAGTTATTAACGACAAATGCGGTCGAATTAACATCATAAATAGTGGGGATTAATTAATTATGTCAAGTATCGTTACACTAGAAACTCCTGATTCTACCTTTCAATCAACAATTGTTGGTAGCCAGCTAGAAATTGTTGCTCAACAGGGAGAAGAAAACATCATAGAAGTCAAAGGGGATTCGCCAATAACCATTTTTGGTGGCTCACTTAGTGATGAAATTACGACTGGTGCCGGGGATGCTGTGATTTTCGGCGGAGATGGAGATGATTCAATCAAGACTGGTATCGGCGACGATATCATTGTTGGTGGAGAAGGTGACGACATTATTAGTTCGGGAATTGGTGCCGACTTTATTTTTGGTGGTGCTGGCAACGACACCATTAGAGGTGGTTTACCTGGAATAGATTCAGATGGTAATCCGATCGGAGATATTCTCCAAGGAGGCGCTGGCGACGATGTTTTTGAATTTGCTGCCAATGAATTTGAATCAGGAGCAACCGATAAGATTGTCGACTTTCAAGCCGATGGTTTTGCCGACATTATTCGAGTTTTCGGAGTCAGCGACGGTGATGTTAGTTACGATGCAGATACAGGCATGGTATCGATCAATGGAAAACCAGCGATCGATGTCGGTACTGGTTTAGATATTGAAGCCTCTCAAAAGGGCGACAGTGATACTTGGGAATTGTTTTAAACAAGCAGCCTGATTGCCGTTAAATTGTAAGATTTAGGGGATATTCCAAAGACCCATGACGAAAAGTTGTGGGTTTCATAGTATATGTAGGTACTTAACTCAAAATCTGATTAAAATCTTAATTAAGTTAATTGGAGAAAAAGTGAGCTACCTAAAATTAGCTTTAATCAATGTTTGAGAATGGTTTAATTTTTCAATTTTCTGAGTTATTGTATGTATTTTGTAATTTGAACTAGGGTCATTCCCACTACGTCAATGATAAGAGGCGAATCCGATTCCTCATTCAAAAAGATTAAATTTCACTTAGCGCAAGGAGAATGGGAACAGGTTGTTGATATTTGTCAACAAGAGATCGACATCAGACATGGCCTTGGTGATGTAAATGATCCACAAACGATCCATTTCCATGCCTATCTAGCCAGAGCTTATACACAGCAGGGAAAACTCTCCGAAGCCATTAGTTCTTATGAAAATATTCTCGGCACTGCGATTAATCAAGCAGAGATCTATGCTGAATTAGGCTTACTACATAGCAAACAAAGAAATCCCAGCCAAGCAGCCTGGCACTATCAGCAAGCTTTAAACCTTAAACCAGACTGGCCAGAACTACAGTACAATCTGGGAGTGGTGCTGCATGAATTAGGTAATTGGGAACAGGCGATCGCCGCTTACCAGCGAGCAATTCAAATCAAACCTGATTATGCTGCTGCCTACTTTAATCTAGGAGTGCTGTACGATCACCAAGGAGAGTTAGCAGCGGCGATTTCTAGTTACCAGCAGGTAATTGCCATCCAGCCGAAATTAGTTAGAGCCTACAGTAATCTGGGCAGTACTTTTGCTAGACAACAAAAATATCCTCAGGCGATCGCTACCTTTAAACAGGGTCTTGCTCTTGATCCCACTTGGGCAACCTTACATAATAATTTGGGTCAGGTATACTGGTTTGATCGGCAACCAGGATTAGCCCTCAGCAGCTTTGAAACGGCGATTGTCTTAGATTCAAAGATGGCTTTAGCACACCATAATTTGGGTAGACTATGGCAACAGCAGGGTAACTATCCTCAAGCGATTAAATGTTTTCGTACCGTAATTGAGCTTGAGCCAAAAAATATCTTGGCTTATAGTAATTGTGCCGATGCGCAGCAAAAAATCGGCGATTTAGCATCTACCTTAGACTGTTGGCGCAAAATAATTGAGCTACAACCTAGTTTTATTGAAGCTTACTGTCAAGGAAAGTTAGCTACTAGTCCTCAAGATCTCTTAGAAATAGCTAAGCTAAGCTGCGCTCGTTTTCTGCTGGCTTTGAAGCAGTCACAAAATGTCGAAGCTTATTATCATCTCTGGCGAACCTACAGCTATATGGGAGATGTGCTGTTTGAGTTTGGTGGGGTAAAGCAAGCAGAAGTTTATTATCAGCGGGCATTACAAATCGAGCCAGAAAACGTCGAACTGTACTTTAAGCTAGGTAATTGTCTCGCCCGACAAAACAGGTTAAATGCAGCTATTGCCGTTTACCATTATGGTTTGTCACTGCAACCAGACCATCCCCAAATTTGTTTTCAATTAGGTAAAGTTCTAGAACGTACCCAAGAAGCAGAACAGGCGATAAACTACTATGAAAGGGTTCTAAATAGTGAGATAGAGCGCGCTCGTGATTGGGAAAAACTACCTAATTTGTTTCCGATAGAAGACAATTTATCTGCGTTACCTGCCGAAATCTATCACCATACTCAAGACTGGGTGAGAGACTGCAATCTTAAAGATTTTAATTATGTTCAGGTATTGTGGTCAGATAAGAAAACTACTACCGTCAAAACAAATCAAACTAAGCGACCAGAAGTAATCAAGATTGCTCCTGGGGAAGTATCTCATCCAGACTGTGGGGGAGTTAACTGCCATAAGTGTATGAGCAAGTTAATTGAGCAGTTTAAGCCTCGGCAAATTGGACAAAACGCCTACAAATGTTCTTCAGAAAAGACTCCGACTATTCGGGAGCAACTTCCCTTTGTCGTGACTATTCCCCAAGGTAGAAGTTGGGTTGCACCACAAAAAAACTCTTGGGTAATTTGCCATAGTTTAGCGGTAATTACTCCCGATAATTATTTGTTGGGGGATCTATCGAGAGACTATCCTTGGTTTCTTCCTGGATGTCCTTATCAAGAGCGAGCCGAACATAGCATTTTCGAGCAGGAAACTATTCCTGCCGTTGAAAAAATCGAGGGCAAAGTTGTCCTTTTATCGGGATTAGCAGGTCACGTTTATTATCATTGGATGTTTGATATTATTCCTCGACTGGAATTACTCAGACGCAGCGAGATTAAACTGGCAGAAATCGATTGGTTTGTGGTGAATAGTCTGAGTAAACGCTTTCAACAAGAAACTTTGAGTCTATTGGGTATTGAACCAGACAAAATTATCGAAAGCGATCGCCATAGTCATCTTCAAGCTACCGAGTTAATCGTTCCCTCTTTTCCTGGATATTTAGACTGGGTTCCTGAAGGTACAGTCAAGTTTTTGAGACAAACCTTCTTACCGCAAGTCAGTTTGACCAAAAGTAATCAATCAAAAATTTATGTCAGTCGAGCCAAAGCCAAAAATAGACAGTTAGTTAATGAACTCGAAGTGAGTCAGTTTCTAGATAGCCAAGGATTTCAAACGGTATTTTTAGAAGAAATGTCGGTTCTAGAACAGGTGGCAGCCTTTGCCAATGCAAAAATTGTGGTTGCGCCTCATGGCTCGGGACTTACTAATCTAGTCTTTTGTCAGCCAAATACTAGGGTTGTTGAACTATTTTCGCCCAACTATGTCCGAACAGATTATTGGATGATTAGTCAGCAGCTACAGTTGCAACATTATTATGTAGTCGGAGAAAGTTTTGACTGTTTGTCCCTACGCAACTTAATGTATCAGAATGCTCTAACCGAAGATATTTTAGTTAGTATTGATTCTCTCCAACTAGTTTTGCAACATTTATCATCACAGAACTAAAGTGGCTTCTTTTAACTCGACATGATAATACTGGCGAGAAAAGACGATCAGTATCCACTATTGACACTCGCTCAGCAACAGTAAACTGTAAAAATGAATCATACTTCAACCGTTGACTCTAGCTATTTAGCTCAAGCAATCATCCAGTGCGAACTGGCAATTAAAGCCGAACCGAAGCATTCAGAACAATGGCAAACTGCCTTTAGAAACTTGGGTAATTTGCTTCAGGGAAGAGCCGATTTTGAGCGAGCTATTGTTTGGCATTCTTTGGCATTAGAAAGCGAAATAGATCTAGCAGAAGCATACTCTCAACTAGGCGAACTACAGGCATTAGAGAAAAATTGGTTAGCAGCCCTCGACTTGTTTGAAACCGCTTTAAAATATTTGCCAGATTCTGCCCGTGTCTATTCATCCTTGGCTCAAATTAATAGTCAACTACAGCGCCAAGATGCGGAGATAGATTGTTGGTACAAAGCAACCCAGCTTAACCCTAACTTGGTTAACCAGCAGGGCTACTATAAGCTGGCTAAAGCTTTAGAAGAACGCGGAAAAATGACTGAGGCGATCGCCTGTTATCAACAAGCTACCGCAGGAGGTGAGGGAGTAGTTGCTGCTTTTTTCGATCTAGGAGAAATTTATCAACGGCAAGGTAAGTTAGATGAGGCACAGGATATTTACCAAAAGATTTTAGCTGCTGAACCAACCGAAGCTAGAGCGCAGTATAAGTTAGGCACTGTTTATCTACAAAAAAGCTGCTTCGAGCAGGCAATTAATTGTTTTCACCAGACCATTAAAGATGCTCCTGACTTTCCCTGGGCTTATCGTGATTTAGTTAAAACTTTTCTCATCTTGAAAAGATGGGACGAGGCAATATCAACCTGCTACGCCATTCTCAATTTAGTGGAAGAGTATCCCTGGGTTTATAGTCATTTGGGTAATGCTCTGCGCGAAAAAGGTCGATTATCTGAGGCGGCAGTAAATTTCCAAAAAGCCTGTGAACAAAGGGGATGGCATCAGTGCGTGACAAATGATTACTTTTTTACCGTAGATGTTTTTAGCCATCGTATTTCGATTTGGTTGGAGCATCTCAAACCGTTAATCGGTAATTCGATTAAGGCTCTAGAAGTAGGCTGTTATCAAGGAATGTCAAGCTGTTGGATGTTAGATCGATTGTTAAGCGAGCCAACCAGTCAACTTACCTGCATCGATCGCAACTTCGAGTCTAAATTTTTAGAAAACATTGCTAAAACTGGTGTTAAAGAACGAGTAACTTTGCTCGAAGGAGATACTTGGCAATTAATGGCGGGCTGCGCTGCCAATAGTTTCGATCTGATTAATCTTCAAAATCGCTGTCAATCTAACCAACACAGCGAGAAAAACACGGAATTAGCCTGGAAACTATTAAAGCCAGGAGGATTAATCATTTTTAGTTATTATGGCTGGCGTAATCCCCAAGATGCTCAAGAAAATCCGCAGGCAGGAATCGATCGCTTTCTCAACTCAGTTGAGCATCAGTGGCAACGAGTTCATTTATCTGCGCCAATATTTCAATTAATTATTCGTAAGCTTTAGATAATCAGTCCTTGGTCGATCAGATGAAATGAAAGAACAATCCCGATTTGAATTAGATTCAGCCCAAATTGAACAAGCGATCGCTCAATATATCCGCCAGATAACAGTTAGTCCGCAGCCAGCAGAGGTTTATGCCGATCTGGGAAATTTATATACCCAGCAAGGACAGTGGCATGAAGCGGTGGAGAATTACAGGCAAGCAATTGCCCTCAAGCCAGATTTTGCCGAGGCACATCGTTATCTAGCAGGAGCTTTAGCTCAAATTAACCAAGCGAGCCTGGCTGCTAATCATTTATTTACGGCATTTCAATTACAGCCTCAGTCTGTTACCGCCCAACAGCACTATAACTTAGGTCAAACTCTACAAACACAAGATAAACCCGCCAGAGCGATCGCCTGCTATCGGGCAGCAATTGAACTGAAACCTGATTTTTGGGCTGCATACAATACTCTGGCTAACTTGCTTACCGAACAAGGTAAAGAGAGCCGTGTAATTGAAGTTTATCGTCTGGGAGTTAGAAATAATCCCCAAAACTCCCGCTATTATTTTGCTTTAGCAGCGGCATTGGCAGCCCAGCAAAAATGGGTGCGAGCAAGTAATAATTTTCAGCAGGCGGCAAAGTTATCACCATCAGCTAAAGTTTATTATCATTGGGGCTTGGCATTATATGAGCTTCAAGAATACGATCGGGCGCAATTTTGCTGGCAACAGGCGACAGAGTTAGCACCATCAGCTAAGGTTTATTATCATTGGGGCCTAGCGTTAAACCAACTTCAAAAGTATGACCAGGCGCAATCGTGCTGGCAACAGGCGATCGCCCAAGAGCCAAAACATTTAGCAGCTTACTATCAGCTAGGGTTGCTGTGGCAAAAACAACAGCAGTGGCAACAGGCTCTTTTTGCCTACAATCAAGTTATTGCTATTGATCCTCAATCTGCCAACACCTTAATTAATTTAGGTTGGGTCTATCGGCATTTGAAGCAATACGATTTGTCTATTGCCTCTTATCATCAGGCGATTGGGCATATTTCCGAATCATCACCCCTAGAAAATGAAGCTTTTGCTGGATATCAACAGACGTTAGCCGAACATCCCCAGGTAACAGTCAATCTTTATTATCAACTAGGTAAATTGTTGAGAGCAAGAGGTCATTTTGCTGAAGCGATCGCTGCTTATTGTCAAACGATTCAGCTTGACCCTAACTTCAAAAATGCCTATATTGACCTGCAATATACTCCCATCGCGAAACAACAATCCACTGAGTTAATTGAGTTTTATCGTCAGATTGTTGCTGAACATCCAGAGATAACTATCGCCTGGGGTAATTTGGGCGATGCCTTGACTCAACAAGATCGTGTCCCAGAGGCAATAGACTGTTATCGTACTGGTAGTTATCAAAAGGCAATCCAAACCTATCCTTCTTTAGCTAAATTGGATTGGAAAAAACAACAAGAATCTGGCCCCGACTTTATTATTGCAGGAGCATCAAAGAGTGGTACATCATCGATCTACTATTATCTAAGTCGTCATCCTCAGGTTTTGCTTTCCCACAAAAAAGAAATAGATTTTTATCAGCAGAATTATCAACGAGGCATTGATTGGTATCTGGCACATTTTCCAACTATTACCGATCGCGCTGATTTTTTGACAGGAGAAGCTAGCCCTAACTATCTTCGTTTTCCTCAGGTGGCGCAGCGGATTAAAGCTACTTTTCCCCAGGCAAAAATCATTATCTTGCTGAGAAACCCCGCAGATCGCGCCATATCCTGGCATTACCATAAGTTAAACACGGGCTTAACCAAAGACGATTTAGCAACGGCGATCGCCACTGAAATCGATAGATTAGCTACAGTTAGTGAAGCAGAAATTACTAACACTGGCTTTTACGATCCAGACAACATCATAAGTAGTCTCTATATTTACAAAATTAAACCTTGGATTGAACTTTTAGGTCGTGAACAATTTTTGATTCTTAAAAGTGAAGCGTTTTATCTTAATCCACTGGAGGTGATGGAGCAAGTATTTAAGTTTTTGGGTTTGCCTAACTGCCCCTTAGAACACTATCCCAAAGTTAATGCTGGCTCTTATAATCAGGTAGATCCTAGCTTGAGAAAAACCTTATCTGAATATTTTGCACCCTATAATCGGCAGTTAGAAGAATATTTAAATATAGACTTTGGTTGGGCATAAAAGTCTCAACAATAACCCTTTTATGCCTCTTTCACTATTAAAATTTAGCAAGACTTACAGCAGTTTTAAATTGCTGAGGGGGCGACACAAAATGTGGTTCAAGAATTGATCCATTTTTCGACTGCCAAAAATGATGATTATCGAAAAGGTATGAGGGCTAAGACATTGATTCAGCCAGCTTTCTAATCCGCTCTGTCGCCCCTACAGGCCACAGTCAGAATTGTAAACGCGATTGTAGAGGAATGGACAAATAGTAAGAAATTTCAACCCGTTTATAACAACTCAAAATCAACCACTTTAGATACCCTGCTAAAGCAAGCTGACAAGATAGACTTTTTACTAGACAAATTACTAGCAGAGCTTGGATATTGCCTCAAGGAAGACGACTCGATAGGCAACAGCAATGATGCTATTTAACCGCTCTAATAATTGGAGTACAAGCGTACATAACTGACTCACTCAGAAGCCCTTGGTATTGTTACTTTTGAGCGAATATCGAGGCTCATAACCCAAAGGTCTAAGGTGAAACCCCGTTGTAGATTGAGCGCAAGCGAAGTGGCGGGAGGCGGATTTGAACCACCGACCTTCGGGTTATGAGCCCGACGAGCTACCAGACTGCTCTATCCCGCGACGCTATCACTACCATAGCACAGTTGCCTAAAAAAAAGCAATTTCAATATTTATTTGGCATAAATAGCGGGGAATAATGACGCGCCGCCAAACCTGACCACATCACTACAGGGTAGTCCAGTTAACTTGGCAGTAGATTCGATTGCTGCTTTGGCTTCATTGGTGTCTAGACCTAAAGTATTGAGAGCGATCGCCTTAACTTTTACCTGACCAAAAGTTCCTGCTGCACTAGCTACAGTTTCATAGAGTTGGATCACTTCAGGTAAAGAAGGAATCACAACACTAGGAAGATCGCGAATGTGTTTTGCTCCCGCGCGATGAACTAGAACTAAGCCAGTGGGCTGACTGCCTCGAATTAGGGGCAAAGTAGCAGTAGAGCCTGGATGTAAGAGAGAACCCTGTCCTTCAATAATAATTAAGTCTTGATGCTGCCCCAGCTCTAAAACGATCTTTTCTACTGCCCCCGCCGCAAAATCTACTCGTACTGCATCTAAGGCAATCCCTTGACCTGCGATCGCAATTCCCGCCTGTCCTGTGGCGATAAACTGGGCTTTAATTCCCAAAGACAATGCTGTGCGATGGAGTTCTAAGCTAGTAGACATTTTGCCAATCGCCATATCTGTACCCACTGTTAAGATTCTTTGAGCAGTGAGCGAGCGCGCTTTACCTTGACCGATAGATAAGCCTGGCGGCTCTTGCCGTAAATCCCAGATCCATTGTCCTGGCTGCAAATTAAGAAATCGAGACTTAAGAGGGGTGTGCAGACCATTAAAAACCGAAAGCCCTGCGGCTACTGCGCT
Organism: Pleurocapsa sp.; assembly: GCA_050330395.1. GTDB lineage: Bacteria > Cyanobacteriota > Cyanobacteriia > Cyanobacteriales > Xenococcaceae > Waterburya. The sequence goes on along the minus strand of JBHJNW010000012.1, from coordinate 6,275 downwards.
TTTTATATCTACTTCTAAGTCAGCAGGCAGTTGACCTCCAGAGGGGGCAATGCCGATCAATAGTACATCGGGATTGTATGCCAAAGCTGCCTGAGTATCTTCAACAATAGGTGCATCTCGTTCAATCCCTGTTAATTCGATCAATGAAGCTCCCGTGCTGTCAGGATCGATTACCGCCACAATATTGCTCTGGCTATAGCGAAGAAAAGCTAGTCCAGTTTTGCCATGATGACCTTTGATTCCGCCCGTTAATAAAATTGCTACCCGACTGTTAGCTGTCAACATGATGAGTTACTCCTAATCCTGGTTGATTGTTAGGTAATAAACGTCCTGCTTCGATAGTTGCACCACAAAAAGGGTCGTCAATCAGGTTTAAATGACTGTCTAAGTCTAGATAATCTGCCCAGGGAGCAAGATGAGCCATAGCGGTATTTGCCAAGCTACTATCAGAGTAACAGCCAAACATAACTTTTAAGCCACAGGCTTGAGCAACTTGGATTGCCTCCATCGCTGCCGTTAGCCCTCCTGTTTTCATAATTTTTAGATTAACCCCGGCAACCGAGTTTGCCAGTCGCAGAATATCGGCACTAGTAAAGCAACTTTCATCGACAAAGATTGGTAAAGGTGATTGCTGTGACAAAGCCGCTAGCCGATCATCTTGGGCTACGGGTAGAGGCTGTTCGATGTACTCTACTCCCTGTTCAACCAGCCAGTGAGACATATTGATCGCCTCATTAAAGCTCCAGCCTCCATTAGCATCGACGGTAATTCTAGTTTGGGGTGCTGATTGGCGGATGGCTTCGACCATTGCTCGATCAGCCTCTATTCCTTCGGAGCTGCCTAGCTTAAGCTTCAGCATCTTAACTTCTAAAGTACTTTGCCAGTCTTGGAGTCTGGTGACGGCGGCTTCGGGGGTACTAATACCAATGGTGACAGATATCGGGACAATGCGATCGCGATTTAAGCCCCAAATTTGCCATAGGGGTAAACCAGCTGTTTTTCCTAGCCAGTCATAGAGGGCCATATCGATGGCTGCTTGAATTGCTGAAGCAACCTGCATCTGCTGTAATTTTGTCCTAATCTCTTGACGCTGTAGTGGGTGAAACTGCTCTAGCTGAGGAATAATCTGTTTAAATTCTAATAACAAATTAGCCGTATCTTCAGATTGATTTTTGGTAATCGAAAATGGAGATACTTCTCCCCATCCTTCCAGATTTTCTTCGTGGATACGTAGCCAGATGTTAGTATTTTTAGCCGTAGTACCGCGACTAATTTGGAGGGCAAATTTTTTGTGAACAGTAAAAGTCTCAACCGTTAGTTTCATAATTTTGGCGATCGCCGTTAAATTAAGCCTGCCAGAATAATCTTAATTTAACCCCAATTAGTTTTGCCAATAACTTTCTGGTGAGCCATGATCGACTAGATAATTAAATGTCTCGTCACTGAGATTAGCGATCGCCAAAATCGCGATGCAACTTCTTTAAAATAAGCAGCGTCTAGGAACATTGTTAAGATCAAAACCTAATCATCGTTACTCAGAGCGAGCCAATTTTGTATATTTATGACTTTTATGCTGTCCTCTTATAGTCGCTGGTTCGGGCTGATTTCGGCAATTATGCTCAATGGGATTTTACTTAGTTCTCCGCAAATTTCTGGGGCGCAATCTACTGAGTCAGGATCGATTACTCTTAAATCAGATATCCAAGAATCTAATGCTACAACAGGTATCATTACTGCTAGAGGCAATGTTCAAATCAACTATCCAGCGCGACAAATTCAAGCTACTGCTGCTCAAGCACAATATTACAGCCGTGAACGTCGTTTGATTTTGACAGGAGATGTCTACGTAATTCAAGAAGGAAATAGTATGCGGGCTGAAGAAATGACTTATTTAGTCGATGAAGGACGTTTTATTGCCACTCCTGAAGGCGATCGCCAGGTAGAATCTACCTATATTATTACTGACCCCGAAGAATAATTACTGATTACTGAAAAAGCTGTGTCCTTAGTTTTAGAAAACATTCACAAATCCTATGGCAAAAGGAATGTTGTTAATCGGGTAAATCTGCAAGTTTTACCAGGAGAAATTGTCGGCTTGCTTGGCCCTAATGGTGCAGGCAAGACTACTACGTTTTATATTGCTACAGGTTTAGTTACGCCCAATGATGGAACAGTTAAGTTAAATGAGCGCAATGTAACATTATTACCTCTTCATAAAAGAGCGCGTCTTGGTATGGGTTATTTAACCCAGCAGGCAAGTATTTTTCGTCACCTCAGCGTTCAAGATAATATTTTACTGGTTTTAGAACAGACAGGAATACCTCGTCCTGCTCGACCAGTCAGACTTCAGCAACTATTAAGAGAATTCCGCTTAGAAAAAGTGGCAAATACTTTGGGCTCGTTGGTTTCAGGAGGAGAAAGAAGGCGTACTGAGTTAGCAAGAGCCTTAGCGGCTGGGCTAGATGGTCCTAAATATTTGCTATTGGACGAACCCTTTGCTGGGGTCGATCCAATCGCCGTGGCTGAAATGCAGGAAATTATTGCTAAATTGCGCGATCGCCAAATGGGTATCTTAATCACCGACCACAACTTTCGTGAAACCTTGGCAATTACCGACCGCGCTTACGTGATGCGAGATGGTCAAATTTTAGCCGCTGGGACAGCAGAAGAACTTTATAGCAATTCTTTGGTCAAGCAATATTATTTGGGAGACAATTTTCAAAAGTAATGACGTTATTTATCTAAAACAAGAGTTACTGGGCCATCATTTTCAATGTTGACTTCCATCATTGCACCAAATTGACCAGTGGCGATCGCTAAACCGCTTTGCTTTAGTTTACTAACAAATAGCTCGTAAAGCGGTTCAGTAATACTTGGTGCAGCTGAATCACTAAAGGAAGGGCGACGACCTTTACGACAATCGCCATAGAGGGTAAATTGGCTGACGATTAAAATTTCCCCCTGGATATCCATTACGGACTTACTCCAGGGTCGATCTTGATCGGGAAATAACCGTAACTCTAGACATTTGCGAGTCATCCAGTCGAGTTCTATTTCGGTATCGGTAGCAGAAATTCCGACTAAAAGATTTAATCCCTGACCAATTTTGCCAATAATTTCGCCCTCGACCTTAACGGCAGAAGATTTTACTCGCTGGACAATAACACGCATTGATTTAGTTAATTAATCATTACTTACCAAAGCCTTGAGCGCGATCGCTTTTTGGTAAACAAACGCAATTTTCAATTTGTTGACGCAGTGTCTCCTCATCCAAATTTTGACCGATTAAAACTAACTGAGTTTTTGGTTCGCCTCGCCATTCTTCGTCTTCTAGAGTGAACCTTTTACCGCTTAAGTGAAAAATATGACGCTTCGGACTTTCATCAAACCAAAGAATTCCTTTGGCGCGGAAAATGCTGTCACAAAGCTGATTATCTAAAAAGTACTGAAATTTACGAATATTAAAGGGTCGGTCAAACTGAAATGAAATTGAAGAAAAGCCATCGTTTTCTAAATGATGAGAATGATCGTGGTGATCGTGATCGTGGTCATGATGATGAGAATGATCGTGATCTTGCTGATGTTCTGCTGATTCAGTTTGCTCAAAGTATTTGTCTGACTCAAATAAACCAACGCTTAAAATTAAGGGAAGTGATACCTGAGACTTTTGTGTCCGCAAAATGCGAGCGTCTTTTTTAATATCTCTGACTCTAATTTCTAGGGCATCGACATCAGCTTCATCTACTAAATCGGTTTTATTCAGCACAATCACATCACCATATTGAATTTGACTCAAAGCTGCTTCGCTATTGAATAAATCCAGGCTAAAGTTGGAACAGTCTACCATCGTGACGATTGAGTCTAAACGCGTCATGTCGCGTAATTCTGTACCTAAGAAAGTTAGTGCTACAGGAAGCGGATCGGCTAACCCAGTTGTTTCGACAACTAGGTAATCAATCTTTTCTTCTCGCTCAAGAATTTTATAGACTGCATTGACTAAATCTTCGTTAATCGTGCAGCAGATACAGCCGTTATTTAGCTCAACCATGCTTTCGTCAGTGGAGACAATTAATTCATTGTCTATGCCGATTTCACCAAACTCATTAACCAAAACTGCGGTTTTAATTCCGTCTTGGTTAGTCAGAATATGATTAAGTAGAGTGGTTTTGCCACTACCCAAAAAACCAGTGATGATAGTGACGGGCAAACCTTTTTTGGACGCATCAATTCCAGAAGCTGCTTGAGCTTGAGTTTCAACAGTTGTCATAGCGATCGCTCTTAATGATGTTGTCAGACTAATATAATTATTATTGATTGTAGATTTATTATTGCGTAACATACTCGAACCTGACGATCTTCAGTTATGAATTGGTTCGATACTCTTGAGGGCGATCGCCAGTTTGAGTCTGATGAAATTAAAACGATTAAATGTAAACCGTAAATTTGGTAATTTGTGCAGATGCGATCGCATCTTGAATTATGCAAGATTTCTACATCATTTTAAATTGTGATATCAGACATTTATAGCTCGATATAGCTATGCCACGATTTAGGATGTAGTAAATTTGATAACATCAATGAACAAGCTAGAAGAAATTCAACAACTAGCCTCTCAAATTAGATTGGTTGTAGATAATCCACAATCGGTAAAGCTTCAAATCAAGCAGATTAGATTAGCTCAAAAGCAACTCATAGCAATTAAAAAGGAAATAAACGTAGCAATTCGTAATATTAATCAGCAAGCAACTCAAGCTGGTGCTGATAGTCTAGTATCCGTTGGATTAGATGTTTTTGGCAAACACAAATGGGCGGGAAGAATGAGAGCAGAAACTAGAAGAGCAATTGAAAGAGAGAAAAAAGCTGCCCGTCAACCGTACATGGAATTAAAAGAAGCAATCTATTTATTAATTTTAGAGGGAGATAAGCTTAAATTACAAGCTGAAGAGTATTTATTGGTTAGTCAATTTTGAGTTAAGTAACTTTGAGTTGAGCTTTGCTGGTTGGTAATCAGGATTAATCTCCAAAGCTTTTTGATAACAAAAAATAGCTTCATAATATCTGTGTGAATTTTGCATCGCTATACCTCTATTGTGCCAAGCTTCACAATAGTCAGGTTTTATTGCAATAGCGCGATCGTATGAATCAATCGCTTCATAATAATTTTGTAAACATAAAAATGCTGTACCTTTAATTAACCAAGTCATGTAGAGATCTGAATCTATTTCAATTGCTTTATCACAACTATGTATCGCTTCTTGGTATCTTTGTAGATTGAATAACGCTACGCCTCTATCATTCCATGCTATGGATAGTTGCGGTTTGATCGAAATTGCAAGGTTGAAATTGGTTAATGCTTCTTCGTACTGACACTGTTCATTGAAGGCAGCACCGCAGAAATAAAAAGCCATAAAATATTTAGGATCGAGCTTTACTGTCTGATAAAAACATTCGACAGATTCTTGATATTTTTTAAGGTTGTATAATGCAACACCTTTCAAATACCATACTCTCTCTTGATATGATTGAGATTGGATAGCAATTGCTTTATCAAAAGCGGTAATTGCTTGTTCATATTTCTGTAGATTAAATAGACAGTAGCCCTTGTTGTACCAAGCTTCAAAATATTCTGATTGAATTTCGGTAACTTTATTAAATAGTCTGAATGCCTTTTGAAAATTATTTAAGTCACTCTGTTCTTTAGCCTTATTGAAAAGCCAATTAACTGTATAAGCAAAATCTGACGCTGATGCTCTATCGTAAGAGAAACTAGCTTCTTCTTGTCTGTGTAATTCATCTAAAACTTCTCCTCTTTCTAACCATACCCAAGCATGATTTGAACCAAGTTTTATTGCCTCGTTATAAGCATTTAAAGCATCAGAAAACTTATTTAGCTTGTACAGAGCGTTAGCTTTGTCCGACCACAAATATGATTTGCTAGAGTCTATTTGAATTAATTGTTCGTAAGCAAGTAATTCTTCCTCGTATCTTTCAAGTTGATGTAAAGCATCGGCTAACCATTTCCATACATCAGGATCGTCTACTTCGATTGCAATAGATTTATTGAAAGACTCAACCGCTTCTTCGTAAAGACCTAAAATAAATTGAGTCATTCCCTGAGAGTAATATCCCCAAGAATCGCGAGGCTTGACTTTAATTGCTATAGTCATTCCAAATAGGAAACACATGAAATATAGAAAACATATAAAATAATTCTAAGCTAGCCTAAACAAGATGAGAATCTGATGACCTACAGTATAGATTTACGCAAACGGGTA
>JBHJNW010000011.1:0-19321 GCA_050330395.1 Pleurocapsa sp. | reverse complement strand
ATTCGACTCATTATTGCTCCTTTTCCAGAACGACAGAAAAACTCGTCAGATTTCTTCTTTTCAACGAATTCTCAAACCCTCTTGACAACTGTTGTTCAAGCTTAATTTGTGACCAATGTGGTGTCCCCAGAGATACCTAATCAACCAATACGGATCTTGTTAGTAGACGATCAAAGTTTTGCTCGGCGTTTTATCCAGCAATCCTTAAAAGAAGATCTCAATTTAAACATCGTTGGTACTGCTCAAAATGGTCAAGAAGCGATCGCTCAAGTAAAATCATTAAATCCTGATGTAGTTTTAATTGATCTAGAAATGCCCGAAATGGACGGCATCACTGCCACAGACATTATTGTTCGGCAATTTCCTAATTGTAAGGTACTGGTTTTAAGTTCCCATGAAACAGGAGAATATCTGCAAAAGGCACTGCGTGCTGGGGCAAAAGGATACTTGCTCAAAGGTAGTCCTGCCAGAGAATTAGCCAACGCCATCCATTCCGTACATCGTGGCTATACTCAACTAAGTCCTGGCTTACTGGAGAGAGTTTTAACCCCAGAAGTAGAAATTGTCCCTGAAAGCACTCAATTAGAGCCTGAAAGTTCTGAAACTCTAGTTGAGTCTGACTGGGCAGAATCTACCAGAGAAACGGTTAATACCCTACCTCGGGTATCTTTAAGAGCAATTTTTTATATTCTATTGATTTTGCTACTGGGAATAATTCCCTGGGCCGTATTTGCCAAGATCGATGAAATTGGCACCGCAACTGGCAAGTTAGAACCCAAAGGTAGAGTGGTCGCTCTTGATGCGCCAGTCAACGGTAAAGTGATGAGCGTAGCTGTTAGGGAAGGAGAACAGGTTGCAGTAAATCAGCAGATTATGGAACTAGATTCGGAATTAGTTCGTGCTGAATTGCAGCAGCAGCAGCAAAAATTACTCGGTCAAGAAAATCAGCTGAATCAATTAGAAGTACTTCAACAACAACAGTTACTTGCTTTGAGTACCCAAAAACAACAGGATCGAGCCCAGCAATATGAAAAATCAGCTTTAATCGAACAAGCTGAAAAAGCAATTGAAACTAGTAAATCGGCTAATCAAATGGCAAAAATACGCTATCAAGGGGCGATCGCCAAAGTTCCGCGCTACCAAAAAGCCTTTGACCAAGGGGCATTATCCCAAGATGTGTTGTCTGAAGCTCAACAGCAAGCTTTAGAACACCAAGAAAGCATCAAGCAGACAGCCTCAGAAATTGCTCAGGCGCGATCGCGACTAGCAGAACAACAAAGGGGTTTAGACTCTCTTAGGCAAACCAATAATTTAGCGCTGCTCAACAGCCAAGAAGAATACAAAAACACCGAAACTCAAATCACCACGCTGAAAGGAGAAATTGCCCAAACTCAAAGTTTAATTTCAGGGTTAGAGTACCAGATGCAGCAAAGAATACTTTATTCTCCCGTTGCTGGGACAATATTTCAGATACCAGTCAAAAAACCAGGGGCAGTAGTTCAAACAGGGCAGATGATTGCTCAAATTGCGCCTCAAGACTCCCCTTTAATTCTGCGAGGCAAAATGAGCAGTCGCGAAAGCGGTTTTTTATCGGTTGGACTGCCAGTCAAGGTCAAGTTTGATGCCTATCCTTTTCAGGATTACGGTATAGTTCCTGGTCATTTAACCTGGATTTCTCCTGATTCTCGTATTGTTCAGGATGGTAATCAAATAGCGCAACAGACCACACAGCCTCAAGAATATTATGAGGTTGAAGTAGAATTAGAGCGCAACTATCTTCAAAATAATGAAAAAACGATTACCCTCACTCCTGGACAAACAGCTAAGGCGGAGGTTGTGATTCGTCAACGCCGCTTAGCAGATGTCTTGCTAGCTCCTTTCAAAAAGTTACAAAAGGGCGGAATTCAAATGTAAATTCAGACTAATTGCCGACAAATATACTCGACCTCATATTAGTAAGATACTACCAGCGCAACCCAGGATTTAATCCCATAAATTTAATCAATTTTTTATAATGACTCAAGAGCAACTAGCAGTTAATCCTCTCCCCAAAGCAGAAACAATTTCGCTGGCAGATATTGTCCGACATCTCAAGCTTTCGCAGCAAATGCCCTCTGTCATGACTGGTTTGATCAACCAGAAAATTATTGAGCAGACTGTAGCCCAAGAAAATCTTCCCGTAGCCGAACAAGAGTTACAGGTTGCAGCAGATCGTTTCCGCTTTGAGCATAATTTACTCAGTTCGCAAGCTACTCTCAATTGGTTAGAAAAACATCATTTGTCGGTGACTGAATTTGAAGAGCTAATCGAGGGTACGCTCTTGGCGCAAAAGCTGGCAGAACATTTATTTAAAGATCGGGTCGAAGCATATTTTTATAGTCATCAGCTCGATTATGACCAGGCAGTTATTTACGAAATAGTTTTGTCTGATTTTGATTTGGCGATGGAGCTATTTTACGGTATCCAAGAGCAAGAGTTGAGTTTCTGGGATTTAGCTCATCAGTACATTCAGGATACAGAACTGCGTCGGCGTGGAGGTTATCGAGGACAGAAAAGCCGCAAACAACTTCAGCCCGAGATTGCTGCTGCGGTATTTTCTACGGCTAACAGCATTCCTCAACTTTTAAAGCCGATCGCGATTGGGAACAAGACTCACTTGGTTTATGTCGAAGAAATTATTCAGCCAACTCTAGATCTTTCTCTCAGCCAAACTATTGTTAAGCAACTATTTGAAAATTGGTTGAGTCAGCAACGCGAACAAGCGATCGATAATTTATCCTGATAATTTTAGCTTAGCTTGATTCTAAATCGACAAGGAACGCCAGAAAAACTTGGGCAAAGATAACATCCTCCGCCAACGCCAAGGTTCTTGATAAAGACGATAAGACCATTCTAAATTATTGTTTCTTAACCATTCTGGCGCACGAGCTTTATTTCCTGCCCAGATATCAAAGCTACCTCCAACGCCAATCCAAATTGAATTAGGACATAAAGCGCGATTTTCCTTAATCCATAGTTCTTGTCGGGGTACTCCGATGCCAACCAAAATTACTGGCGGCTGTGTTGCTTGTAAAGTCTGTTTCCATTTTGTTTCCGCCTCTCCAGAAACATAACCATCCTGAGTCAGAATCGATAGGTTAGGAAATTTGTGTCGCCAACTTTCAGCAGCTTGTTCGGCAGTTTGAGGAGTACCACCAAAAAAACATAAAGAATTTGCTTCAGTCGATGTTGCCAGCTGCTCGATTAATGATTCAGCCAACTCAATGCCAGGGCAGCGTTGTTGTTGTCTACCCCGCAGACGCAGATAAATTACAATACCCGCGCCATCGGGAATGACTAAATCTGCTGCTTTGATCGCTTGACTCAAGGCTGCATCTTCTTCTGCCATCATGGTCATTTCGGCATTTAAAGTAACCACATGAGTACCAATTTTTTGCTCCAGTCTAGCGACCAGCCAATCTGTATAATTATCAAGCAAATGAACCTGAAGATTGAGAATCGGAAAGGTTGGGGGAGTAGGCAAATTACTATCTCTAGACAACATAAATTTTGCTCAGTCGATAAAGACTAGTTTAGATTTTGGCTGATTAATTGTTAACAAACAAGTAACAAGCAGATGCGATCGCGCCAAGCTAGCCTAATTTGACTGCTGTTCCTGTAGCGGTGATTAAAAGCAGTACTCCTTTGTCATCAACGTTAATTGTACCCGTATCTATCTCAATACCAATCACTGCATCTGCATTTAACCTGCTTGCCCGCTGTATGAGTTCATCAATCGCTTTTTGCTGACCTTTTTCAAACACTTTTTCATAGCTGCCAGTGCGTCCACCGATCGTATCCCTAATTCCCGCGAAAAAATCGCGCAGAACATTTGTACCATAGACTACTTCGGCAGTAACAACCCCTAGATAGGCTTCGATGGCTTGGTTTTGAATTGTATCGGTTGTGGTAACTAACATTAAGTTTATGATAATTATGATCATCTGAATACATAACATTATATTGATTTTATCCATTGCTCAATTCTCAATTCTCAAGATGAATCAAATGAACAGTAGTACTTTTGACCAATTTCAAGGAATTTGGTTAGGTAGCATAATCGGACAAGCTTTAGCCAGCCAAAAAAGCTGTGGCGAGCAAACTAAAATCATTAATTTTCCAGCTCAAACTTGGCTAGATGAGCGCCAGAAAGTAGCCCAGATCTTACTGAACACTGAAAATCTGCCAGCTAAAGATCTTGGTCAGAGATTACTCCGCCGTAAGACGACGGAGCCTGCTCTGACCGTTGGTCAAAATTACAGCTTGAGAGAAATCATCTCGCAAAATAGAGTAAAAACAATTAAGACAGTCGAACACGGTAGCATTCTACTGTCTTTGTTATCTTTAATGATCTTTTATGGTAACGATCTGAATTTGTTTAGCAAAATTATCGGTGAATATAACTTAAAGTCAGCAAATTCCCGAGAAAATGCCGAAATGAGAACAGGCATATTAATATGGAGCTGTCTATTAACCAGAGTTTTAAATAATAAATTTCAGCCAGAGATAAACGTTAAGCCGATAATTAGACGAACAATAGATATTGTCAAGGTGTCAGAAACTTTGTTAACCAAAATGTTAGAGATAGCTATCGAGGCAGCTCAAAGTGGAATCAGCCTGCATCAGCTGGTAGAAGAATTATCTTCAGGGGGTAGTGATTGGCAAAAGGCGATCGCTTTATCCTGGTATTGTTTCACAACAACTCCTCATGATTTTAGACTATCGATTCAAAGAGCTGCCAGCCTTGAGCCAAATATAGCCTGGTTAACAGCTGCTCTTACAGGTACTGTGTCTGGAGCATATAATGGTATAGCAGTAATTCCCTGGAGGTGGCGAGCGATCGCCAATCAAAACTCAATTTATCGCTTAGAAAGCCAAACAGCCCGCCAGTTGTTCGAGTCTTGGCTAGGAATATATTCGCTCAATAGCCACCCGTTGTTTGATCACCAACTTGGCGCTGTCGCTTCCCCCCAGATAATTCAGCCTCGTAAGGCTCTCAAGATTATTTCTCAAACATCTTTTGGGGACTAAAGATGGCTCAAAATCAATCCAAATTTAGCTTTTAAAATATCCATCCTCACCTATGATGAAAAGCTGGCATTCACTAATCCAAAAAATTGAGGGATGGCGATACAAATATCAACACCAAGGAGTTTTTTGGTGGGGAAAAGGCTCTCGGAAAAAAAAGCCGCTTAAATTTAGTGCTAGCTCGCGTTTTGGGCAGTTAAGAAGCAAAAATAATCAAACCAATCTCAAAAATTGTTTGCTGATGTTGATGTTAAGCATCATTGCTTTAACCAGCGTGGTTGGCTATCGCTTTTATAATCAGCCGCAACTGACTGTCGGTAAAATTTCGCCTCTAACGATCAAAGCTCCTTATACTGCGGAATTTGAAGATACTAAAACTACCTTAGAAAAACGCCAAAAAGTACAAACAGGAATTGTTCCTATTCTCCAGAAGAATGAATCATCAACGGCGGAAATCCAAAGCAGGCTAGATTCATACCTCAACAACATTGACGAACTTAGAAAAACCACGGCTCCCTTTCCTTTTATCGATCCAGAAACCCTATCTTTGTCCAGCCAGAGATATATTCGTTTGTGTCCTGAATTAGAATTTAAAGCAGTTTTGGCTTCGGTAACAGAGAATCTTGATTCAGAGTTAACCAACCAAAATAATAGCGATACTTTATCCTTAGAGAAAAGACCAGACTTTAATACTAGCTTGCAAAAAGCCGTTTCAGAACTACAGACATATCGAGCTAAAACTTCCGAAACTGAATTTAATACTCTCATCGCTCAAATTACTTTAACTCGTTATCGCTATGCTCAAGCGATGAAGAAGCTGGAGGGTAAACAAATTGCGTACCTGGATCAAAAAGAGACGCTCATTCTGTTAGATTTGACCGAAAAAGAATGGAAAGCAACTAAAAAGTCAATTTTGCAGGCTGCTGAGCGAATTTTAGCTCAGGGAATTCCGATGGGAATGCCCTCAAACCTTTTGGAGCAGGCAGTTACAGCACAGCTTGCTTTAGATATGCCTAATGAAGCCAAGCTGTTGTCGAGTAATTTGTTACTAGCAATTCTTCAGCCAAATTTAGAAGAAGACAGAGATGCGACCCGCAACATCGCTGAGAAAGCTGCCATGGCAATTAACTCGGTTTTGGTCAAAGTTGAACAGGGAGAAGTTATCGTCGAGGAAGGAGCCAGAATTTCGCAAGCAGATTTTGTACTTTTGGACGGTTTTAAACTAAGTCAGCGTGGGATTAACTGGCAAGGACTAGGACAGTCGGCAGTTTTCGTCACGGCAATTGTCGGTATATTTTTGCTGATTCAAAGAAAAATTTATCCTGCGATTCGCCACCGTGACTATTTATTGTTGTGTTTGTTGAGCTTGAGCGCACCTTTACTAAGTATTTTGGAAGTTCCCTTGACTAGTCTGCCGGCTATTGGCTTATTGGTTAGTAGTTTTTATGCTCCAACTCTGGCTATTTGTGAGGTGGGATTAGTAACTGGACTGATCATGTTTAGTAATCAAACATTAGGGTCTACTTATCTCTTAGCGGCAGTAGTTGGCGGACTGATTGCCGCTATTTTTGCGGGAAGATTGCGATCGCGCGAAGCGATCGCCAGATTGGGTATTGCCGTAGGCTTATCGCAAATAGCAGTTTATTTAATCACCAATTTAATTGTAAGTGGCAGCCCTGCTTCTATCTGGTCGATAATTTTACCCGATGCCGTTGTTTGTGGTTTATTGGGAGTTGCTTGGATCGTGATTGCGATCGGCATATCTCCTTACTTGGAACGCTTTTTCGATCTAATTACGCCGATTCGTTTGGCAGAACTATCTAATCCTAATTTGCCTTTACTTAAAAGACTGGCGATCGAAGCACCAGGTACCTTTCAACATACAATGTTTGTCGCTTCTTTAGCGGAGGCTGCCGCTAGAGAATTAAACTGTAATGTTGAGCTGGTGAGAGCGGGAACTCTATATCATGATATTGGCAAAATGCACGATCCGCTGGGGTTTATTGAAAATCAGATGGGTGGCTCAAATAAACATGATGAAATTGCTGATCCTTGGCTCAGTGCCGAAATAATTAAACAGCACGTCAGCGAAGGATTGGTAATGGCTCGTAAATATGGTTTGCCAAAAGCAATTCGTGATTTTATTCCCGAACATCAAGGAACTTTACTAATCGCTTATTTTTATCATCAGGCAAAACAAAAAGCTGAGGCAGAGGGAACAACGGTCGTAGAATCAGACTTTCGCTATCTCGGACCTGTTCCTCAATCAAGAGAAGCGGGCATCATGATGCTGGCAGATGGCTGTGAAGCAGCGTTGCGATCGCTGCGAGATGCGACCCCTAAAAAAGCTTTGGCGACAGTAAAAAAGATTTTTAAGTCTCGTTGGCAAGATAGCCAGCTAATTGATAGCGGATTAAGTTATGATGAGCTACCAATTGTTGCCGAAGTTTTTGTCCGTGTTTGGGAGCAGTTTAATCATAAGCGTATTGTTTATCCGAAAGGAGCTTTGGATTTAACTTCTAAGCAAAACAAAAGCTAGAACTAAAGCAGTAATCTGTTGCTTTTTAATTAATTCACATCAAGCGCATTATTTTACCGTGAGTAAAAAAACATCGAGGCAGTCAGCTCAATTAAATCAGGCTCATGCTAGCCTACAACAGGCAATTTCTTGGTATTCTGGTTTTCGCCGTCATGGTGGTTGTCCTCCCGACGAGCGCCTGCAAGCTTCCGTCAGAAGCGATTTACAATCTCTACAACATGCTTTAGATAAGCTAGACCGTAAGGCAATTCGCATCAGCACCTTTGGTTTGGTTAGCTGTGGTAAATCATCTTTAATTAACGCCCTGTTGCAAGAAGAAGTGGTAGCCACTGGTCCACTTCACGGGGTGACGCAATCGCTGACTATTTTGCGCTGGAATCCTTTGCCAGAGGGAGAGCTAAACGTTGAATTAATTGATACGCCTGGTTTAGATGAGGTAGCAGGGGAAGCTAGAGCGACCATGGCGCGCGAAATTGCCCAAAAATCGGACTTAATTTTGTTTGTCGTAGCAGGAGATATTACCCGAACTGAATATGAGGCCTTACGCGAGTTGAGAAGTACTCAAAAGCCTTTGATCTTGGTATTTAACAAGATCGATCTCTATCCCCACCAAGATCGTCAAAATATCTATCGACAGCTACAGCAGCTTAATGCTACTCACAGCCGAGGTAGTTTAGAGGATATTATTGCGCCCCATGAAATTGTTATGGTGGCTGCCAAACCCCAGCCAATAAAGGTTAGAACCGAATCGCTAGACGGTACGGTCGAAAATACCTGGGAACATCCAGAGCCTCAGATAGAAGAATTACAGTCAGCTTTGGCGCAAATTCTGCAACAGGAGGGTAAATCTTTGCTGGCGTTAAATGCTCTCGTACAGGCTAGGGATGCACAGCTAAATATTGCTCACAAGACAATTGAACTTCGTCAGTCACAGGCCCAGAAAATGATTGATCGCTATGCTCGCTATAAAGCGATCGCCGTCGCGTTCAATCCGATTATTTTGGTCGATTTAATTGGCGGTCTGATCGCCGATTTAGCCCTAATTCGTTCTTTATCAAAGCTATACGGTCTGCCAATCACTACTTATGAAGCAGGAAACTTATTAAGGCGAATTATCGCTAGTTCTGGCGGATTGTTGCTTGGAGAGTTCGGCAGCAGTTTATTTTTAGGTGTTGGTAAAAGCGGGGCAGTTTTGTCGAGCGGTTTTGATAGTACAGGCGCAATTACTGCTTATTTAGGTACTGCCACCGTCCAGGGCGCGATCGCTGGATATGGAACTTACGTCATTGGTCGGGTTGCTCAAGTATATCTAGAACAAGGCTGTACTTGGGGCGAAATGGGTGCTTCTACCCTAATTCAAGAAATACTAGCGCAGGTTGAACCAAATACGATTATTTATCGTTTGAGACAAGAGTTACTAGAACTATAGTCATGACAATTAATTTCTGCACGATAACTGGTTTTTAAGTCAAAAGAAGTTGAGTATTAGAGATTAATTGAGCGCAATAAAGAACTAGCAAACTCTATAGCCTGTTGCGGGGTAAAGATTTTTGCTTCGATCTGGGCGATTTGGATTTCTGTCAGCAGTTTACCGATGACGGGGGAAGGTTTAAGGTTTAATTCGCGGATTAAATCATTACCTGTGACTAAACATTTTGGGTGAGTGACTAGATCCAGCGGATCTAAATAACGTTGTATTAGAGGAGTGATAATTTCTAAAGATACTCCCGTAGCGATCGCTCTCGAGATCAAAACAGGAAAGACATCTTTAACCTCTAAAAACCAAAAGTACTGTTGCCGCAGGCTGAGGGGATTAGTCATCTGCTGCAATTGTGGTAAATACTTGACCGTCTTGGTTACGGCTTTAATTTGAGCGCGGGCATATTTTAGCTGAGTTAATTCGGCTTCGGCTGTGTTGGGGTCATCAGCAACCAAAGTGGCTAATTTAGCCAGGATAGCTAATTCAGGTAATTTTAAACCAGACTCAAGACAATATTTGATTCCTTGGGCAACACCGTCTAACTGCTTGATTTTCACCCGCTCAATATTTGGCAGCCAAAACTTCAGCAACCCATCTTCGATTGCTGCTGCGAGCCATTTGTCTCCCTGAGGGGCAGTAAAAATGTAGTTTAATTCTGTTTGAACTCTCTCGGCAGCAATCGTTTTTAATAAAGCAGCGCGATCGCGAATTGCTGCCCTGGTTTGGGCTTCAATCGTAAAGTTTAGCTGTGCTGCCTGACGATATGCCCTCAGCAATCTTAAAGGATCATCTTCGAGGTTTTTAGCCGCCACCATGCGCAAGATCCCTTTAGTTAAATCTGCTAATCCGCCCCAGGGATCGACGAGCTTTTGTGATTGAATATTATAGGCGATCGCATTAATCGTAAAGTCTCGTCGGGCTAGATCGGTGGCTAAACTTGACCCTTCTTGTTGGGCTAAATCAATAGTCCCTTGCGGAAATACTACCCTAGCGATTTCCCTGAGCTCGTCCAGCACTACGAAACCACCCTGATATTGATTAGCAATCTCTTTGGCCGTCGTGATCGCTTTTTGGGGCAGCACAAAGTCTAGATCAAGAGGCATCTTATAACGTTGCAACAAGGCATCTCGCACTGAACCTCCCACCAAATAAGCAGCGGATGGCAATTGATTTAAATCGCAGGGAAAGTTGATTGTGGCTAAATACGTTTTTATTCGTGCTACATCCATTTAAATTTATTTAACTAAACTTTTCCATTCAGTTGCGGTCTGAGCTAGATTAACAATTAAAGCATGAAGTTCAGTTAGAAAATATGTGTATCTGTATTAACTGCCACTATGTTGACCGCTGCGAAACTTATAATGCGGTGGAGACTCAGCACCAACAGCCTCATCTGACCGAAAATCCTACCTTTGAGCCAACCGAACCCAGCATTAACGTCAATATTCGTACCCAAGGCGAGACGATTGAAATGGAATGGGATGTCGTCGGCTGTCAAAGCTTTGTTCAAGAAACGGGAAAATGGTCAAAATTGCGTCCAGGCGAAGCCGTCCCGACTTAACACTTAAACAAGGCTTGCAGCCAGCCTTGAGCTGTTAAGTTAAAAGTTATTACCGTTTTCATCTCTTATTCCTTTTATTGACACATTTGCCTGATCCGCGCCAAGATAAGGAACAACGTTAAACTTCGTTAAGATATTAAATGCCGATTGAGCTATTTAATTTAGATACTTTACAAGAATTCGCTCGCCTCTACGGATACTGGGCAGTGTTTGTCGGGATTGCCATCGAAAATATGGGAATTCCTTTGCCTGGAGAAACTATTGTCATCGTAGGTGGCTTTTTGTCGGGAAGTGGCGAATTAAACTACTGGTTTGTTTTGAGTAGTGCGATCGCTGGTGCAGTTTTAGGCGATAATTTTGGCTATTGGGTTGGTCGAGTCGGTGGTTGGCAACTTTTGCTGAAAATTGGGCGTATTTTTCGTCTGCAAGAGCATCAGTTAGAACAAGCTAAAGACCGCTACAGTAAGAATGCCGTTCAAGCTGTCTTTTTTGGTCGCTTTATTACCTTACTGAGAATATTTGCTGGACCTTTAGCTGGTATTACTCAAATGCCCTATAAGCAATTTTTGCTTTGTAATTTTGGTGGTGCTGCGGTTTGGGCAACCACGATTGTCTCTATTGCTTTTTTCTTAGGAAAAGCAGTTTCTTTGGCGCAAATAGTCAGCTGGGTTGCTCAGGTGGGAGTAGCTGCTTTGTTACTAGTAATTGTACTGGTATTAGCTCCGTTTGTTTGGGAGTATGGACAGAAAAAGCTGTTGCCAAAAGACTAGTTACGCGATAGAAAACAGAATTTTTTGAGCGCGTAACTATAGTTTTTTTAGCTAATTAAAGTATCTTTGGCGATTTTAGGCTGTCGTTTAGTTCTCGCTTGTTGATCTGATTCAGTGTCAGCCTGATCTGATTCAGATTTAATATTAATCAAAATTTTCGGTCCAGCATTAGCCAGACGGAGTATCATCCCATCAATCGCTTTAGTCTGCTCGACGGGTTTACCATCAATATAAATACCATTAGAGCCTAAATTAATAACTTCCCACTCTTCTTTAGCTAACTTTCTAATCTCGACATGGTGCCGAGATACTACAGCACTGTAAAGAACTACCTCATTATTGGTCGCACGACCAATTGTAATACTGGGTTCGTCATTAAATGTCCAGCTTTGAACCGCTACTGGTTGAAGAGGATGTAATAAAGTCAATGTAATCACAGATTCGTCCTTTAAAGGGAATATGATCTAGAATCAGTAAGAATTTAATTCCAACTAGAGATAGATTCATAGATTCAAAGCATTGTTGTTATTTTGCCTGGCGCATTTTAATCAGGAAAATACAAACATCATCAAATTTATAGTCTTAATCCTAGCTGATGGCAACAATTGTCTCCCTTTTTCAGCCAATATGTGAAAATTATGTGTAAATGTGTAAATGCCGCCAAATCAGGCAGGTTGCTAACGCCAATTTTTATTTTCTAAATCTCTTAATTGACGTTCGAGGCGATCAATCCGCCCTCGCAGTTCATCCATTTCTGCCTGACGGGGAACGCCTAAATCTTGCAGCATATTTTTCATTTGCCGCTCGGCTTGCTGTCTAACGCTGCCTGATTCTGTATTAAGCTGAGACATGAGGTCATCGACAAAAGATTTTGCCTGCTCAGGATTAATTTTGCCATCTTTTACCCACTCTTCGCTAACCTCTCTAATTTTCTCCGCCACCAAAGAGGTTGTGCCGACACCTAACATTAATAGCTGTCTTAACCAGTCGTTGTTATTGTCCATTATCTTGTTTCCTCAAGTTTCTTTACTATGCTATTAGATCGTAGAATATCTCAATATAAATATTATCGATCTTTTGGCAAAATTAGATGGTTATTGAATGGCTTAAATTTACAGTAGATTCAAAATCGCGAGAACAGTTTATTCAAAGGGATGAGGCAATTTGGACGGCTTTTTTGGCTACTTATCCTGGTTTCTTGGGTAAAGAAGTTTGGATTGAGCCTAATGCACCAGAGCGAGTAATTTTTACGATTCGTTGGCAAACTCGCGAACAATGGAAGTCAATTCCTGTCAAAGATTTAGCTAATATAGAACAAAAATTTTCTGCCGACATGCGAGAAATGGAAATAAATTATAAAATGATCGAAAGTAAAGAATTTCAAATTCGTAAATTTCCTGCCCAATAGCGATGCCTTTATGCGAAGCGGTGACGCGACGTAAGGAGCTAATCCTTTAGGAATCCTTTACGACGGCTAGCTTCGCGACACGAAGTTAGTCCTTTAGGGCAATCACTCGGTAATGCGTAAGAAACAATTAGCAGTATTTGCTAATTGCTACTTACTACTTAATCATTTATCACTGATTCTTTCCGTAATGCCTAGCTGTCCTAAGTGTGAACAACCTGTAGATTCTCAGGCAGTAACTTGTCCTCACTGTAACAATCCTTTAAAAGCTTTTGGTCATCCTGGTATTCCCCTGTATCAGTCGGAAGGTGAGAGTTGGTTGTGCGATCGCTGTACCTATCATCTGGACGATACCTGTAATTTTCCTCAACGCCCCTATGCTAAAAGCTGTACCTTATTTCATGATGCTGCTAAACCTTTGGTGGCAAAAATAGATCCTCCTGCTAGTCGATTGGGTTGGACAGGAATCAAAAACTGGCTATATCGCCATCGAGGCATAATTGCGATCGCTTTACTAATATTAGTCAGCATTTTCATCGCGCTCAGTTCCTAAATGATCAGGCTTTCTTATCAAGACGTGCTGCTGATTCTAATGCTGCTTTGTTTCTAGCTCTTTGAGCATATTGCTCTAGATGCCTAACGTCGATGCCGCTGAGAATACTTAAGTCTTCTAATTCTATGCCTCGCATCAGCATCTCTACACACCAAGTTTTTCTAGCTTGTTCGATCACAGGAGTCTCTCCTTGAGGAGTTAACAGATCGGCGGTTAGATTTTGCCAAGTAGCCTGTAATTCAGCTGCGGTGATCGCGTTGTTGGCTTCATTAATAAAAATCGCTGGCTGTTCATCTTTGCGACTTTTTAACCATTGAATCAAAGGATTGGTACTGGTTGAGCCATAACGAAAACCCATCACCCAATGATTTAGAGGTACTTGTCGCTCTGCGCCGTAATTAATCTGTAGAATATGCTGGTGTGGTTCGACTACTGAATGCGATCGCTCTAGATGTAAAACTTCTGTGGCAGATAGCCCTGCCCCAAACAACACGTAAATTAGAGCATATTCCTGTTTGCCTGTTTTTTTTGCTTTGCGAAACAGCGATCGCACCAGGCTGGCTGGCAAATCGGCTACTTCTTCTGACTTAACCTGGACAATACTAGTGCTAGCTTCAGTAACTTTAGCTTTACTGGATGATGCGGTAAACGAACCTTGGATAAACAAAGTCACGATGCTGTCTAAAAAATCATCCTGCTCATCCCAGTAGGTATAACCTTCGGTACTCGATTTGATCACAAAATAGCCGATGAGTAAGAAATTAAATAAGTTAACTATCTGTTCAGGAGTTAAATTGCTCTCCAGTTTTTCTGCGGCGATCGCTTGTGCTAAATATTCGGCGACATAACGATTAGCCTCACTCAATCCTCTACCCAATGCCATTCTATTTTCTATCGGATAGTTACCTGCTTCGCCCACAATCGAACGAACTAAATCTGGAGCTTTACTTAGGGTACTAAGGCTTTGTTGAGCATACTCTAGCAAAAAGTCAGTTACATTATCTTTGGCGTTGGCTTGCTCAACTAAAGCATGAACTAGCTTGGCAAATACTGCGGAATCTTCAATGACTGCTAACAGTAGGCGGTACTTGTTGCCAAAATTACGAAACAGAGTAACTTCATTTACCTGAGCGCGTTCGGCAACAGCTTTAGTGGTTGTTTCTGTCACCCCCCTTTCGGCAAATAAATCTAGGGCGGCTTCAATCAAACGCGTTTTGGTGGACTTTCGGGGAGTAGACATAAAAATTTACTCGATATTTAGGCAAACTAAGCGCGATACGGGAACAATCGAAGCAACTTAGTTAGTCAGTGTTTACTCAATGGCGAGGGTTATGGCAAATAACTATCTAATGATAGATAACCAACTAACAGTTTTAAATATTTAATGCTATTGCTACTAAGTTGCTCAAACAGTATTAATTTCAGTTACTTGTCTTTATTTTAAGTGGTACGAATATTTTCTTTGTTCATTCTTTGTTCACAAGTTTAAACCGAAACAATGTAAGTATCGCTTGCAGAAAAAAAAAAAAGTTGCTACACTGCAATATGTAAGTGACACTTGCAAAACCTAGTTAATACCTTTGATATAGGCTGAGTGAGAGTCCTACAGGATACGTCAAGCGCGTAACCGCTAAAGCTCTAAGGCTTTATAACTTCAAAATATTCATAGGACAAGTTAGTAAATGACACAGCAATTGATTGCTCCCAAGATTCAGCTATCGCCTCAGCCAGAAGAGAAGTTAAAGCCATCTTGGCTAAATATTTTCGTCTTCGGAGCTGTTCACTTAATCGCTTTGAGTGCGCCTTGGTTTTTTTCTTGGTCTGCCTTGGGAGTAGCAGTTTTTCTCCACTGGCTAACGGGCAGTATTGGCATCTGTTTGGCATACCACCGCATCTTGACTCACCGCAGTTTAGAAGTTCCCAAATGGCTAGAACGCATTTTAGTTACCTGTGGCGCACTAGCACTACAAGGTGGTCCAATCTTTTGGGTAGCAGGACATAGCCTGCATCATGCTCATACCGAAGATAACGATCGCGATCCTCATTCGGCGAAAAAAGGTTTTTGGTGGAGTCATATGGGCTGGTTGGTATACGCGGAAGACAAGTATTTTGACTATGACCAGTACAAAAAATATGCACCACGCACCGACAGAGATCCTTACTACCGTTGGTTAAACAAGAACTTTATCTTACTTCAGGTAGTTCTTGGCTTCGTTCTGCTAGCCTTGGGCGGTTGGTCTTGGGTTATTTATGGTATCTTCGTCCGTACCGCAACACTATGGCACTGTACTTGGTTCGTCAACTCTGCAACACACTTCTGGGGTTACAAAAACTTTGAATGTGACGACGGTTCGCTTAACCTCTGGTGGGTTGGTATCCTAGCTTACGGTGAAGGCTGGCACAATAATCATCACTATAATCCTCGCGTCGCTAAAGCTGGTCAACGTTGGTGGGAAATAGACGCTACCTGGGGAGCAATTCAAGTATTACGTGCTTTAGGTTTGGCAAAGAAAGTCGTAATGTAGTTTTTAGCTCTTAACTTTTAGGTAATGTAGTTAAAAACCTCAAAGGTTAATCAGATTAGGCGATCGCTTTACAGGTTAAGGCGATCGCCTTTGTGTAGTTGTATGCCAGGCGGAGTAGGGTTTACTCTAACTTTTCAAACAAACTAGACAGGATAGTATTAGAAAAGAGAAATCCTTCAGGATCGTTTAAACGTAATCTTCCCGATAGATTATTTATTGAGTCTTGATTTTTTAAATTAAGTAGATTTCCCTGATGATCTGCTATCTCTACCCATCCTTGATCGTAGTAAGGCTTTAAGCATGACCAGATAACCTCGAGGGTGTGCTGACTAAACTGGGCTAAATCTATACCTGAGGCTAAACGCAAACCTAACATTAGAGTCTCTAGTAGATAATCTGTAGCCGATATTTCTGGCGTGTCGATCATTGCCCCAGCTTCTAGCCAAGCATAATATTCTCGGCGAGTGCGGGGACGATTAAATCTTTTCTGTGCCACATAGCTAGCTGCACCCATACCGAAGCCATAATAAGGTTGATTTTCCCAATACACTCGGTTGTGGCGACATTGATAGCCCACTCGGGCGTAATTAGATACTTCGTAGTGTTCGTATCCCGCAGCCGTCAAAATTTTTTGCGTGAGTCGATACATTTGGGCAGCATCATCATCATTAGGTAGAGGCGTTTTTCCTGGCTGATATTGTTTGCCAAAAGCAGTAACGGGTTCTAGTACCAAGTCGTAGCAAGACAAGTGCTGCGGCGCGATCGCGATCGCCTGTTCTAAAGATGCCTGACAGTGTTCTAGGGTTTGATGGGGTAAGCCTGAAATCAGATCCAAGCTGAAATTATCTATTCCTAATTGTTTGATAATATTTACCGCCTGCATCACATCAGCCAGAGTATGAGATCTACCGCACACTTTTAGTAATGATTCATCAAAAGTTTGGACTCCTAAGCTAAATCTATTTACTCCCGCGTCTAAATATCCTAGTAGCCGATCGCGATCAAAAGTACCTGGGTCGATTTCCATCGAAATCTCAGCCTGATTAGCAATCCCAAAATGTAAAGCGATCGCCTGAATAATTTGCTTCAATTGCTGAGGAGATAACAATGAAGGTGTTCCACCGCCAAAAAAAACCGTATTTAGCGGCTGTGGACTGGATGATGCTAATTCAATATCCTTAATTAAAGCAGCAATATAATCTTCAATCATCTTCGATGACGATTGTGGGCGATCGCCCACTACTGAAATAGGAAAATCGCAATAATAGCAACGGCGACGGCAGAAAGGAATATGTATATAAGCCGCTGTCGGAATTGCTGGAACAGAATCGACTACCAAATTGGGAGAAAAATGAGAATTAATTAAAGATATATTTTTAGTCATTGCTAAATATTCCAACATTTAAATAATTATGTTGAATATGATTTATAAACAGAAATTTATGATGTTGATTGGCGGTAAAAATATACCTATGTCTGAATTATAGAGACTAATTTTAAGCATTAAATTGATTTTGGTAATATTAAGAACTCCCAGAGATTTTTCACACAATCCCCCAGAATTTACTACAGTAAAGAAGAAATCTATTTAAATATCATTTTATTCAACTAAAAACAATGGTTGATGCCATCATAATTATCATTTGCATTATCGCAGCCGTAAACATCGGGTTTGATGGGTTACAGCTGCTACCTAACGATATCCTCGAAGGTGTATCCAATATCGAAGCTTTGCGCTTTGTAATTGCTGGATTCGCTGCCATTATTGGTTTGGGTGTTGGCGTGGCGGTACAGACTACCTATCGTCGCTTAGAAAATCAGATCCGTAACACTAAAATTGAGATTATCATCACGAGAGCGATCGGCTTAGTCATGGGTTTACTAGTAGCCAATTTGACGTTAGCCCCGGTTTTTCTCTTGCCTATCCCCAAAGAACTGAGCTTTTTTAAACCAACTTTTGCCGTATTAGGAAGTATTATGTTTTCTTACTTGGGCATTGGTTTAGCTGATACACATGGACGGACTTTTTTGCGGTTAATTAATCCTAATAGTATTGAATCAATGCTGGTGGCAGAAGGCACACTAGAGGCTATGCCTACTAAAATTCTCGATACTAGCTGTATTATTGACGGCAGAGTTGAAGAACTGCTTAAAACTGGATTTTTAGAGGGGCAGATCTTAATTCCTCAGTTTGTGCTTCAGGAATTACAAAATTTAGCCGATGCTAGCAACTCTCAAAAGCGAATTCGCGGCAGAAGAGGATTAGATATTCTCAACCAGATGCAGGAAGATTATCCCAATCGCATTGTGATCAACAAAGCAGATTATGAAGAGATTGAAACCGTAGATGCCAAGCTGGTAAATTTGGCACAAGAAATTAACGCTACTTTGTTAACCAATGACTACAATTTAAGTAAGGTGGCAAATCTGCAAAAAGTCCAGATTCTGAATATCAACGATCTGGCGCGATCGCTGCGTCCCATCTATCTTCCTGGAGATTATTTAGAGTTAAAAATTCTCAAGCAGGGTAAAGAACCCGAACAGGGAATCGGTTATCTCGATGACGGCACGATGGTGGTCGTAGAGGAAGGAAGCGGTAGCGTTGGCGGAGAAATACAGGTAGTAGTCACCTCTTCTTTGCAAACCTCCGCCGGCAGAATGATCTTTGCCAAGCCACAATCTGAATCAGAAAATTACTCTAACATAGCTAGCTGAAAGAGGTGCCTCTAAACTATCACAAGATCCCAACACTAAAAGAGATCGCATCACTAACCATGCGATCTCTTTTAATCTTGTTTTACTCTTTAATTGAGAATAAGTTATTAATACGAGCTAAATAAGTAATTGGACAAAATCAAATTCAACGTTGTTTTCCCCGTACTGTTTAGGCGCAATATACTTGCCCTTTGTTTTGCGACGCGACAGCTAGTCCTTTAGGGATAGAACAATTACGAAAGTATGAATTGCGGGCAAGGTCTATCTTGCCCGCAATTCATCCCGACGATAAATCGAGGGACTTCCTACGGAAGAAAGTTAAATTAGCTCCTTTTAATATTGTTAATATTGTCCCCTACTTATAACCTTCAAAAGAAAAAGCTAAAGCATAACCAAAACCAAAAGAGCCGCTGTATACGCCACGCTTAGTTTTATACTCAAAGTTGTAAACATTTGCATCAGAACGCGTAACGGCAAAGTCTCCAACTGCATTGGCTGCCGTGTATACTACAACCTCTGTTGCTCCCCCAACGATTGCTCCACCCTGTGTAGAGTTAACATCGAGAAGAGTTGCTGGTGATTCAAGTTCAGATATCGCTATTTTCATAATCTTTAATTACCTTTGTAATGGCTTAGAAACTTTAGATCAACGTTTCGAGCTTGACCAATAGAACAATTATGAACTACCGGATCTAACATAAACGCT
>JBHJNW010000010.1:0-41035 GCA_050330395.1 Pleurocapsa sp. | reverse complement strand
CCCCAAGAATTCATGACTTCCGTATTTTATTACTCTTGGTTCCCCAGCGCTCGCATAATGCTTCTTTCGTTAAAGTTTCAAGATGAAAAACTAGTCCAATTCCTGGTAAATTTTGATATTTTGTTACTTTAACTAATTCGAGATTTAGAAGCTCTGTTAAAAGCTTGGTTTGCGATGCTGATGTCATTTTTATACAATCAATTAGTCTTATACTTACAATTATCTAACTTTAGGCAATAATTTACTTTAATTATAAGTCAGCCAGAGCAAAGCTTTTACCTTAAAACATCCTTAAATTATTTGTCCGATTATTTGATTCGTCAACTAACTATTTGGCATACTTCTAACTGAAGAGCCAAAAAAGTTTTGACTTGGTAATATTATTGCCTAAGTTTGATAACCACTTAAATTAATTGCACAACTTAGCAAAATCAATTAAAGCTAAGCTAAGTTAGCGTCTGAGCAAAGAAGTTTCAATTGTTTTGTTTAGATCATTAATTCAATAAACCCAAAAATTACATACAATCTTTAAAATCCCAGGGTTTCTGTTAAAGATTTAGTAAAGAGTACCTTAGTTTCTGGCAATTTAGAACTCTAACCAAATAGTATTACATCAAGAGCATAATCAGACTGCATTAACTATAAAATCTAGCTATTAAATTCTTTTTTATGACTTCCCCTGCTAATTTCCAACCTGGTGATATGAGAGTTTTGCCTTTGCGTGTTGAACCCCAAGTTCATCCATCAATAGACAGTAAAGCTAAACGAATAATCGATATACTCGGCGCAATTATTGGTCTAGTTATTACAGGAATTATCGCCATACCTGTGGCGATCGCCATGCAGTTTGACAACCCTGGTAGTATTTTTTATAGTCAAGTTCGTTGCGGTTTAGAGGGAAAGCCGTTTAAAATCTGGAAGTTTCGTTCGATGATTGCTAATGCAGATCGAAAACAGCATTTAGTCGAAAATCAGGCAAGAGGACACATTTTCAAAAATGAAAACGATCCACGTATTACCAAAGTTGGTCGTTTTTTACGCCGCACCAGCCTAGATGAATTTCCCCAGTTTTGGAATGTTCTCAAAGGTGATATGAGCTTAGTTGGTACTCGTCCACCAACTATTGAAGAAGTTGCTATGTATGAAGATTATCATTTTGAGCGTTTGAAGGTAAAGCCTGGTATCACAGGTGAATGGCAGGTTAAAGGTCGCTCGAAAGTATTAGATTTTGAGGATATTGTCTGTATGGATCTCAATTACCAAAAAAGATGGTCTTTACTTTACGATCTGAATTTAATTATGCATACTGTCGTTGTAGTTTTAATTCGTAAAGGAGCTTGTTGAAGCTAGAATTTGAAAACACTGTGATCAAGATCCCAGGTTTAACTAATTTAAAATCAAGCTATTTTATGAATCTTCCTACTTGGATTACTTTATCTAGACTTTTAGGACTGCCTTTTATTCTTTACCTACTTAAATACCCCACACCAGACAATCGTTGGCTCTGTGTGGGGATTTTTGTGGTAGCAGCAGGAACAGACTGGGTAGATGGCTATTTGGCTCGTAAATTAGACCAAGTAACAGATTTAGGTAAATTCCTCGATCCTCTGGTAGATAAGCTTTTAGTATTGGGTACGTTGTTAGCTTTAATTGAACTTCAGTTAGTCCCTGCTTGGGGAGTGTTTCTAATTCTAGCCAGGGAATTAGCGATCGCTGGATGGCGTGTTAATCCGCAACTCACGGGAAACACCAGCATTTCAGGGGCAAATATCTGGGGGAAGCTCAAAACCGTAATGCAAATTACGGCGATTGCTTTTTTAATTGCTCCCCTCTCTTGGCAGTGGGATACTCTCAGCAACGTCTTATTCTGGCTAGCAGTCGCATTTAGTTTAATCTCTGGCTGGATTTATATTTTGCCTAATATTTCTTCATCTAAGGAAAAATCTATTTCTGAGTGATTTCTTCCCGACGCGAGATAATCATTTTGGAAAGAGTCTTTCAAACCAGAAACTAAATCATACTTAGGTTGCCAATCCAAATCAGTTTTTGCCTGATGTATATCAGCAAAGAAGTGCTGTTGACGGATCGGGAAAGCTTTGCGTTTACCAAAGTCAAATTGAGCAGAATCGTAATGAACCAGCCTCACCTGTTCAGATGTTTTACCCGCAGCTTCAGCGCAAGCATAGGCTAAACCATCAAAAGTGATATAGCGATCGCCTGAGATATTATATATTTGACCGATAGCAGCTTCCTTACCCAAAACGCTAGCCATTGCCCAAGTTAAATCTTGAATATGACCAAACTGAGTAATATACATTCCGTTACCTGGAATCGGGATTGGGCGATCGCGTACAATGCGATCAAAGAACCAGGCTTCTAAATCGTTGTAGTTTTGTGGCCCATAAATATACACTGGGCGAATAGAAGTCCAGGGAATACCCGACTCGGCTAGATAAGCTTCGGTATGATGTTTACCTTTGTGGCGACTATTAGGATCTAGTGCATCTCCTTCAACATGAGGCATTTGAGAAGACTTGAGATACACGCCAGCTGAACTTACATAAACAAAGTGTTCAACTTTCCCGTTAAAGATTTCCACTAAAGGTTGAGTATCGCTTAACTCTCGTCCGTTGTTATCGAAAATTGCCTCAAAGCTTTCTCCTGAGAGCTTTTCTTTTAATTGTGCTGCCTCAGTGCGATCGCCTTGAATCTGCTTTACTCCTTCTGGTGCAGAATGATTACCCCGATTAAACAAAACCACTTCATGTCCTTGCTCAATCAAAACTTTAGTTAGGTAAACTCCAATGAAGCGAGTCCCTCCCATGATTAAAATTCGCATTATTTACCTCTTTAAATACTTGCGTCATATTTCTGACTAACTTTCAACTTATCAGTAATTTAGTAATCGCTGATCAATAATGAAAAAACCTAAACTAAATATCTTGCCAAACTGTTTGTAGCTAATTGACCAACATCACTTTGACTTGTTTGCCACCACTAATCAACTTTTGACCAACAGGTATAATCGCCAGACCATTAGTTTGTGCTAAATTAATTAGATTACCAGAGCTATGACTACCGCCAGCCAAAACAAATTCATATTTACCATCTACTAAATACAGTTGTCCCCAAAGATAGGTTTCGCGTTTTCCCGCAGCTTTTAAGTCATGACGAGTAATAGCATTAACCAAACAAGGTAGATAGTTTTGCTGTCCCGATAACTTTCTTAATGCAGGCTGGACAAAACGCCAGCAGCTAACCAATGCCGATACAGGATTTCCTGGAATACCAAAATATAAACAATGATTATCAAAGGTAGCAACTGTTAATGGTTTACCTGGCTTCACCGCCACGTTACGAATGTGAAGAGTGCCTCCCAATTTTGCCAAAATGCTGTCTATATAGTCATAGTCACCGACGGATACCCCACCAGTAGATAAGACAATATCGGCTGTAGAGATCGCTGTAGAGATCGCTTGTTGTAATTCTTCTGGGCGATCGCGAACAATTCCCAACTTTAAGGGAATACCGCCATTGTTAGTCACAAAGCTAGCGAGGGCATACTGATTGGAATCAACTATCTGTCCTGGTTGCAGTGGTTGTTCGGGAGTGACTAATTCATCTCCCGTAGATAGAATGGCGACGCGGGGACGACGATAAACCAAAAGTTGGCTACATTGAGCGGTAGCTAATACGGCAATTTCTGCTGCACCGATGGTGATACCTGCTGCCAATAATGGTGTTCCTGCTTGATAAAAAGCTCCCTGGTGTCTGACAAACTCTTCAGGTTCAGGTGCAGAGAAGACGGTAACTTGATCGCCCTTTCTTTGGGTATTTTCCTGAATTATGATTGTATCTGCCCCTTCTGGCAGCATTGCCCCAGTAAAGATTCGGGCAGCTTGCCCTGGTTCAATTTTAGTGCTGGGGCGATCGCCAGCAGCAATTTCGGTTACTACATTTAACGTAATCGGATGAGTTGCATTACAGTCTTGGACATCTGCGTAGCCAACTGCATACCCATCCATTGCCGAATTATTCCAATGGGGAACATCTAGTTTCCCTGTAACAGGTTCAGCTAAAATACGCCCGTTGGCAGCTGTTAAGCTAATTGTTTCCGTATCCTGGTTAGGATCTAAACCTCTAACTAAGCTCAAAATGATTTCTTCGGCTTCATTTACTGACAACATTGGCAAACAATTGCTCCTCAATCAAGGCTTCTAGTTTAAGGTTGGCAATAATATATCAGATAGTTACTCAACTTTGGTCTACAGGTGTTTGTATCGAACAAAAGTTAAACTTATAAAGATAAACAATCAATTAGAAATTAATTTAGATAAAAGCTTGAAGTTTATAGTTGACCCTCAAAAATATATCTTAAATTTCTGCAACAATCACCATGTACGAATATAAACCTGACCCTGATTATAGAAGATATCCGAAAGTTCCTCTAGATAGAAGAATTGGTGCGTTTGCGATCGACTTTTTGAGCATTTGGTTTATTAGTTCTTTTTTTGCTTCTAATCTGTTAATTCAGTGGATCGTGTTTTTGCCTGCTTGGTTGATTATGCGAGTAATAATTGTCGAGAAAAATCGCGGTCAAAGTCTGGGACGTTGGGCGTTTGATATTAAGGTAATCGATCCACGCTTTAATCGTCTTCCCGACTTATTAGCTTTATCTAAAAGAGAAATAATTCTTGGTTCAGCTGCCGCTTTGGCGATCGCGGGATTGCAAATCAACGTTCGCAATGGCTTATCTATGTTGTTGTTGTTAGCCCCTTTGCTAGTTGATTGTTCTCTAGCTTTATTGGACGAGGCTAATAACTTGGCTTTTCATGATCGTGTTGCTGGAACTTTTATGGTACAAACAGAAAGAGGTTTTTCTCTAGACCTAAGGTTAAAAAAAATATTTGGTCAAATTCAGCGCAATATGCGAAAATAGTAAGCTGCGTGTCAATACAAGTAAATACAATCAATAATTCATTCAAGCGCAAAAATTATGGCCAGCAAGAAAGGCGTACGCATTATTATTACCTTAGAATGCACTGAGTGTCGCAGCAATACTGAAAAGCGTTCCCCTGGTGTATCGAGATACACTACTACCAAAAACCGTCGTAATACTACAGGTAGAATGGAATTGAAAAAATTCTGCACCCATTGCAACACCCACACCGTACATAAAGAAATTAAGTAAATTCTTCAACTGAGAACAAACAAAGAATAATAATTATGGCATATTATCGTAAACGTCTTTCCCCTATTAAACCTAGCGCTCCTATCGACTACAAAGATGTTGAGCTGCTACGTAAGTTTATTACTGAAAGAGGCAAAATTTTACCTCGTCGAATTACAGGATTAACAGCACAGCAACAAAGGGATTTAACCGTAGCGGTAAAAAGAGCGAGAGCGATCGCCTTATTACCATTTGTAAATAAAGAAGGTTAAATAAAAAACTATTTTTATAGTATTCAATGGAGATAATCAGCCAGCGAAAAGTAAACTATAAAATAGTGTTGTAAGTGATCGAGTGCAAAGCTGGTGGAACAAGGAAGGCTGATTGAATTCAGAGTGCAAGGAGAGCGTCGTCTTGCAGTTACCGAACGACCAGAGGGTAAAAAAGATTGGATTGTAGTTGATGCAGGGGGACAATCACATAAGATACGTCCCCAAAGAGTTGATTACACGGTAGATGGGGTATATGAACCCTCAGAAATCAATAGTTTTCTATCCGCAGTAGAGTTTTATCTAGACCCCAGCAGTTTAGCAATAGCTTGGGAAATGCTAACTGAAGATGACAGCACCGCCACCACTCAACAAATGGCAGAATTGTTGTTTTCTGATTCAAGTCCTGTAGCCTGTTATGCAGCTCACTGTCTGCTAAGCCAGGATAAAATTTATTTTAAGCAGAAATCAGACCACTACGAACCCCGTTCGACAGCCCAGGTGGCAGAAATCCAGCATCAATTAGAGGTTCAGGCGCAAAAAGAACGAGAAAAATCAGAATTTATCGCTCATCTTAAGCAAGCTTTAGCAGGAGAAAAAATTAAGTGGAGTGAAAGCGATCGCACCCGCTTAGAATCAATTGAAAAAGTTGCCCTCCAGACAGATAATGGCTCTAAAGCAGCCCAAGAAATACTAAATGAAGCGGGCAGAAATTATGATGCTCAGGGAGCTTTTCAACTCCTAGTAGATATAGGATGGTGGAGTAAGCACGAAAATCTATTTTTACGCCGTAGTTCTTATCCGACAAATTTCTCTAAAAAGGTGCTTGACGTGGTGCAACCTCGCCTTCAATCCGATCCTGCTGAGACAGAAGCAAACCGTCTAGATTTAACTCATCTCAAAGTTTCGACGATTGATGATGAAAGTACCACCGAAATTGATGATGGTTTAAGCATCGAA
Organism: Pleurocapsa sp.; assembly: GCA_050330395.1. Lineage (GTDB taxonomy): Bacteria > Cyanobacteriota > Cyanobacteriia > Cyanobacteriales > Xenococcaceae > Waterburya. The sequence goes on along the minus strand of JBHJNW010000010.1, from coordinate 34,636 downwards.
TATTTAGATAATGGTACGGCTAAAATTTGGATTCACATTGCCGATCCGACTCGTTTAGTCAGCCCTGGAGACGAACTAGACTTAGAAGCTCGTCGTCGTAGCACTAGCCTTTATTTGCCAACGGGAATGGTGTCCATGTTTCCTTCAGAATTGGCAACAGGGCCAATGAGTTTAGTACAGGGTCAAATATGCTCGGCTCTTAGTTTTGGGGTAATTCTCGATGAAACAGGAGGAATCCAAGAGTATGAAATTCATCCTAGTCTGATTAGGCCTACCTATCGTCTTACCTATGATGACGTTGACGAAATGTTGCAGTTAGGAGTACAAAATGAACCAGAAATTGCCGATCTAGCTCAAATTTCTTACTTAAGAAGAAACTGGCGTAAATCACAAGGTTCAATTCAAATCAAGATGCCTGAATCGGTAATTAAGGTCAAAGAAAACGAAGAAGTTACTATCGAACTAATTGATAGCTCTCCTTCACGTCAGCTAGTTGCCGAAATGATGATCTTAGCGGGTCAAATTGGTGGAAAATATGGAAGCGAGCATAACTTACCTTTGCCCTATAGAGGTCAACCTCAACCAGAACTACCTTCAGAGGAAGAATTACTGCAATTGCCTGCTGGGCCAACTCGTTTTTGCGCTCTACGTAGCTGTATGCCTCGCAGTGAAATGAGTATGTCCCCAATTCGCCACGCTAGTTTAGGTTTAGAAAGTTACGTACAAGTAACTTCCCCGATCCGTCGCTATACAGATTTGCTGGCGCATTTTCAAATTAAGGCTCATTTACAGGCAGAAAAACTACCTTTTTCCCGTGAAGAACTTCAAGAGATTGTTTATAGCGTTAGCAGTTCTTCTTATGAGGCAACCCTAGTAGAACGCCAAACTAATCGCTATTGGGGGCTAGAATACCTAAGACGCAACGCTGAATGTGTTTGGGATGTATTGGTTTTACGCTGGTTAAGAGAGGACGAAAACTTAGGTTTGATTTTAATCGAAGATTTAGGCATGGAACTACCCCATCGCTTTGACCGCCCCGTCACTTTAGGTGAGCGGATGGAAATGCAGGTAACTCGCGCCGATCCCCAAAGAGATGAAGTACGATTGCGAGAAATAACTGAAGCTGAAATCCAAGCAACAACCAGTTAAGCAAATTAATTAGTACGGGCTGTCAAAAAGTTTCGCTAAAAATTCGAGCTATTTGGAATCAATTTTTAGCAGCACAAATTAATTAACTGCATTACCAGGTAAATGAAACTTGATCATTACTAATCGCCACCTGGTCGCCATCTTTAAGATATGCTGCTCCTTTTAAAACAATACGATCGCCTGGCTGCAACCCTTCCACTATTTCTACTTTTTGCTCTGATAGTATTTCGCCCATCTTCACTGTCTGAGCTTTGACTATGTTGTCTGATTGCACGACAAAGGCGATCGCCGTGTTTCCTGACTGAGGTAACAGTGCTTCGATAGGAACAGCCTGTCCTTTGCTGGTATCAGTATTAATTGCTGCTTGCAAAAACATTCCTGGCTTGAGTTTGGTACCTTCTGGTAAGTCTGCCTTTACTGTTGCTTGACGAGAAGTATCATCAATCAAAGGATCAATTTCTCTAATCTTGCCAGCAATTTCTAAACTACTGTTGCTATTGGAAGTAATTTGTACTCTTTGTCCTGGCTGAATTCTACTAATTAGGGTTTCTGGTACTTGTAGACTCAATTCTAAACGTCCATCTTGAATAATGGTAAACAGCATCTCAGAAGTTGAGGTAATTTGTCCAACCTTAGCCTCCCGAGAAGCAATAATACCCTCACGAGGAGCGGTAATAGTAGTGTCTGCTAGCTGTGCCTCAATTGCCTGTAATCGACCCTGGGCTTGAGCTAGTTCTGCCTGAGCCTGGGCAATAGTTTGGGGACGCGAACCTGCTTGGGCTTGAACTAATGCCTGTTCAGCTTCGTTCATATTGGCTTTTGCTCCTGCCAAATCTGATTTAGCTACTTGTTCTTGATTAAGAACCTCATCTAGTTGATCGCGACTAATTGCTCCTTCTGCTTGCAGAGTTTGATTGCGTTCTACTCTTTTTTGTACTAGCTCTAGATCTGATTCGGCTTGAGAGATCGCCGAGCGAGCATTAGCAACTCTGGCTTGGGCCTGAGCAATCTCTTCGACACGACTACCTGCCAGTAGCTCCTCCAGCCTTGCTTGAGCCTGATTAACTGCTCCCTCTGCCTGAATTTTTTCGGCACTTAAAACTTGGTTATTTAATTTAGCCAGTATTTGTCCTTGATTGACATAATCTCCGCGTTCTACTAATACGTCGATAATTTGTAATCCTACTGCTTGAGACATTACAGGGGTTCTTTCATACGCTGTGACTGTTCCAGAGACATTTAAAGTACTGTCAATATCTGTGGTTGTCACTTCCGTTACTGTTACTGCCTGGACAGGTGTGGTATGGTTAACTGTTGTTGATTCTGATTCTTCTGGGTTAGCAATTGTCTGAGGAGCGAATATTCGAGTTGCCCCCAACGTTAGTAACATGCCCAAGCCGATTCCGATCAATAAAACTTTTTTACCGCGGAATGGCTGAGCTAAAAACGAAGTTGATTTAGGCTCACAAGTACGATCTAAAGATAATTCTTGTGTCAGGTTCGGCTGTGGCGACTGAACCAAATTGTTAGCTGTTAAAAGTACTGGCTGTGGCTCAAATTCCTCAGCCGTATAATCTAACAGATAAAATTGATCTTCAATTTCTGTAATATATACCGCCTTTTTGGGAATCAAACCTGACTTGAGCGATGGGCAAGCCAATTTCGGAAAATTCTGATCTACGAAGGTATTCTCAAAAGCGATACTGTCAATATCGCTAAATAATTGATCAACTACCTCACTCTCTCGAGCAAGATCGAATTCTTCTGGTTGATAATTTAAATTTGGTTTGGAGTTCACGATTTAGCTAAAAATTCTAGTTAGTTTAATAAATTTAATTTAGTGGGCTGTTTCAATCTAGTTGATTATTGCGAAAAACTTAGTACCAAGAAATTGACTAGTTAAATAATTCCCACAAAATTGGAAATTTTTGTTAAATAAAAGAGTAGAAGTGAGACGGGCAAAATAGTAAATGCTAATCTATTAGGGTAGATTAAGCTTTTACTTTGTCTAAGATTGAGTTGGAGAAAACCAAAACTCTCTGAGTAAACACCAGAATTTTTAAACAGTGATTTTCTGTCATGATGACGGTAGTTATTAAGCTATTGAGAGTTTTTTGATTCCTCATATTTAATCATTCACTTATTTCGTTGTTCCGATTAAAAGTCCTTTTTTTTAGCCGATCGCGAGAGTCGGAACTATGGAATCATTCCCCAATTGCACCAGCGCCGATTTTGAACAAGCTGCTTTAGCCAAATTCCGTTCATTAGTGACCTTTCTACCTCAAGATAGCAAAATTTTTCGCGAACCTTGGGGTCGTTCGACGGTTTTATGCCTCGATTTCGAAAATTGCCCACATTTGTTTAGTGTAGACCAAGAGCAAGATCGTTTAATATCTCAAGCGATCGCCAGGTTAGGTTTAGCCAATTCGATGACATTTCGCATTGGTAGCAAAACTGTTGGCTGGAAACAAGTTAAACCATAAATAGGCAGATTAAGACTTCAACAGGATAGATCTAAGACAATCTTGATTTAGTACAGTTTAGGGAAAATTGCCAATTAATGGTAATTAACAATGCAAGGCGATCTGAGGAATCGCGGGTTTGGGTTCTTTAGGTTTAATGAATTCATTAAAACAGCACTTCAAATTAATTAGCTAGCTATAATTCGAGCAATCAGAGGCTAGGATTAATAGGCAGCTTTCAGCATATGATATGTGATCAACAGTTGAGTTAAAGCCAGAGGATAACTTTGTAGAGTTTCTCCTGTAGTCCCAGTTATTTTTCCTAATTCTTGATTCCCTTCTAAACTACAAAATTGGCCAAGGTAAGGCACTTCGTTACACATCATTTTTTCTAATTCTCTTACCTGTTCCAAATTTGCGTGTCCATCTATTTCTAGAATGTCTACAGGTTTGCCCATATCGCGACTCAAACCCAAACGGATAGCCGCCCCTAAATGATTTCCTTCTGCATTCAGGATGGTATTTAACTCTGGATGAGGAATTGTGGGACGCAAAATTAAATTTACATTGAGTAATAGATTGTCGCCCTCAAGATCAGTTTCGTCAGGAGGATAAAAAGAAACAATCATATCTGCCCATTTGCGTTGAGGACGAATAAAAGCTTCCGAATCTGGCTCTCTCTGACGTAATTGATCTAACACTTGCGATTCGTCATAACCTCTTTTACGCGTATCACGTTTTACCTTCCAGGCTGCGCGTAAAGATTCTGGAGGAGCTAAATAAGTTTTTACGTCATAACTGTCTCGCATTCTCCGGGTAGAATATCCCAGTAACCCTTCAACGATTACGTATTTGCGGGGTTCGATATATTCTGGAGGGTCAAAAGCACCAGTGCTGTGATTATAAATAGGCTTCAGGATTGGCTGCCCTGCTCGCAGCAAAGTTAAATGCTGTTCAATAATGTCTAAATAATTGCAGTCAGGATGAAGTGCCGAGATTCCCAATTTTGCTCTCTGGGCGCGGTCATAACGATGGTAATCATCGGTACAGATGATGGTGACATTCTCTGTCCCCAGTACCTGAGCAATTCCCTTGGTTAAAGTAGTTTTACCTGCTGCACTGTCGCCAACTATGCCAAGAATGATAGTTTTCTTGTTCATCCATTTCTCCTTCCAGGGAATTATCGCTCAAACATAGGATATATCGAAAGAGTAACAATTGTAAAATTTAATCTTGCTCAAATACTAAGCTAAACATCAAAAAACAGACGCAGCATTTTAGTTGAGCTTTACGAAGTCGAAGCAGCGCGAAGTTGCGTTGCGGGGTTTCCCCCGTTGTCTTAAAGGATACACCTTCGGATAAGCAAACTTCGTAAGCAGGCTCCATCCGTTTAGGGCGGAGTACCTTCGACTGAAATAAAAAATTAGCGAGCTAGGTAAGCGATCGCCACTAACAAGACATTAGCTAAGTAAAACACTCCTACAACCTGAGTTTCACTCCAGCCACTCAGCTCGAAGTGATGATGAATCGGGGCCATTTTCAAAAGACGTTTTCCTGTACCGTCTGTTCCTTTGGTCGCCTTGAAGTAAACAACCTGAGCGATGACAGAAAGGGATTCTACAAAAAAAACGCCGCTAATTAAGAACAATGCCCAAAGATTGCCGCTACTAAGTCCAACTGCTGCCAACGCACCACCCAAAGCCAGAGAACCCGTGTCGCCCATGAATACTACAGCGGGGTTACGATTATGAACTAAAAACCCGAGACAGCCACCACTAAGACAAGCGCAAAAAATAGCCAGTTCGGGGCGATCTAGTCCTAAAATTGCCCCTAGTCCTAAGAACGCGATCGCTCCTGTTCCTGCTGCTAATCCATCTACTCCATCGGTTAAATTGGTGGCGTTGCTTTCGGCAGTCAACACAAATATCGCCAGAGGTAAGAACAGCCATCCTAAGGACAACGTTAATCCCCCTGGAAGATTAACGTTAGTAATAGAAGCGGAGTCTTGCCACCAAAGCCAGAGCGCAAAAAATATGCCAAATGCTACCTGTAGCGTTAGCTTCAAGCGGGGAGAAATTCCCTTGTTTGATTTACGGCGTAATACCTGCCAGTCATCAATCCAGCCAATGAAACCATAGCTTAAAGTTATCAAGCACACGGCAATCAGTTCTGGTGATATTGTTGAGAACCGATCAAAATTAACCCACAACAAAGACAAAAATATCGCTACTGGGACAAAAAAAATACCCCCCATAGTGGGAGTTCCAGCTTTTTTTAGATGAGCTTGAGGTCCATCTTCCTGAACAATTTGACCCGTCTTGAGCCTAGTCAAAATTGGGATAGTTACTATACCCAACAAGGCACTCATTAATGTACAGCTTAGTAAAGGAAATAAGAGTAACCCGAATCGATCAATTGAAATAAAGCTGTATTCAACAGCGATCGCACCTAAAATTAAGATGCAGATCAGAGCAATCAGTAAAATTTTACCTGAAGGTTCGATTAATTTCTTGGTGGAAAATGACTTAACACTCACAATTAAATTACGTCAGATTATTGAAAAGATTACTCGTTAAGAATGATAAGTTGGATAAGTTATCAGACCTAGTGGCTGAATAAGAAGAGAAAAAGCTTAGTTTATTTGCTTTTCCTCGTCAATATTTATGTGACTTAATTAATCGTCAGCATCATCAACAAAGTCATCGTCCTCAACGTCCATCAGCACATCTAGATCATCTTCAGCTTTAACTTTTTCTGTTTCTACGGTTTCACGAGGAATGAGGCGATTACTTGCTTTCAGCCAATCTAAAAGAGAAGCTTCTTGTTTTAAAGGAATTACAATTGCTGGTTCGTAACGAGGTTCCTGAATCAAAGCAGGGTTATTATGTTCCATAATTTCAATTTGTTAAATTTGTGACTCTATCTATAGAGATCTTAATTTACGGTAATCTTAATCTGCTAAAATCAGATTAACCAATAGCCATTGGAGATTGGTAGTTTATCATGCTGTATACTAATCTAGTCTAGCTGAGAAAATTTATTGTAACTTTTTGTCAAGATTTTAGATCTGAGCTTTTTGAGATCAACTCCCCAGGCAAAAACTAGTTTCAAAACCACTAATGAGAACTAATGAGATGTTTTTCCTAGTGTAATATATTGACGTTACTAATAAATTACATCCGTTTAGCCTATTAGCAGTTTAAGATTATTGCTCAATAATATCCAGCACCTATAAATTTTTGCCACATAGATCTAAAACTAAAAATATTGGTCCTGATAAACCTAAATTTTTACCCAAGACTAAAAATTAAGTCTAGCTAATTTGATTTTGACAGCAACAAAACTTAGCTGATAGCGTCAACAATCTAATGCTATTGTGAATTGCTCATTTAAACTCGTATATTAAGCCGATATAATGTTTGGTATTCAGGATAATTAGCAATTCTACCAAATTGGTAGCAATACTAGCTTGAATTACAAACTTACACAATAGTAATTCTCAACTATAAACCATGCTTGATTTAAATACCTGAATATAAGTATTCATAATATTTACATCCACCAAAGACGATAATAAGCAATTCATTTTTTTTGATATAATTAGAATCTTTACTTACTGCTGTCAAGTATCTTGACTTTTAGTTCAAACTATCAATCACATCTAAAGTTTTGTCTTGCTACCAATAGACTAAAAAAATTAAGCTAAATTAATAGCAGCTTATAACAGCAGCTTTAGATTACTAACCCAACGAGTGTTAATCAATTTCAATTTAGTTGCTAGATCATATTTTGGAATTAGAGGCTGTGTGCTTATGACCGAAAAAGAAGAAAATCCCTTAGTTGAACTCTTAAAAACCATCGTATCGGCTGGTATTTTGGCAATTGGGATTCGTGCCTGTGTTGCCGAAGCTCGTTTCATCCCATCAGAATCTATGCTTCCTACGCTAGAAATTGACGATCGCCTAATCATCGAGAAAATTAGCTATCGCTTCCGTCAACCTGAAAGAGGAGATGTCGTAGTCTTTTCTCCTACAGAAACTTTGAGAGAACAAGATTACAAAGAAGCTTTTATTAAAAGAGTAATCGGAATACCAGGAGACATTGTCGAAGTCAAAAATGGTAGTGTATACATCAACGATCAAAAGCTGACTGAACAATACATTCTCAATCCTCCTAATTATGAGTACGGTCCAATTAAAGTTCCTGAAGGAGAATATTTGGTTTTAGGCGACAATCGCAACAATAGCTATGATTCTCACTACTGGGGATTTGTTCCTCTTGAAAATCTCATTGGTCGCGCAGCAGTTCGCTTTTGGCCTCCTGACCGATTAGGTTCTCTCGATCCTCAGCCTCTTTATCCTCAATCAGAATAAATCAAAATTGAGCTTGCTGCTTGAATATAGACTCAAGTGTATGAATGCTCCTGCTATCTTTAATATTTAATAATTTAATTACATGCAGGAGTAGTTCAAAAAAAAGCTCATTAATTAACGAAACATACTGCTAACAGAACTTGCTTCATGAATACGCCAAATTGCTTCTCCTAATAGACTGGCCACCGAAAGTACTGTCAACTGCTCAAACTTTTTAGATTCTGGAATCGGAATTGTATTGGTGACAATGACCTCTTTAAAAATGCCGTCAGACAATCGAGAAACGGCAGGATTAGAAAAGACAGCATGAGTAGCACAGGCATAAATATCTTTGGCACCTTCTTTACGCAACAGTTTACCTCCTGCGGATAAAGTACCTGCGGTATCGATCATGTCATCTACCAAAACGGCCGTTTTCCCTGCAACATCACCGATGACGTTCATGACTTCAGCCACATTATGAGCTTGACGACGTTTATCAATAATTGCTAAAGGAGCATCGTTGAGTTTTTTGGCAAATGCCCTAGCCCTTGCTACACCTCCAACATCAGGAGAAACGACTACCAAATCATCAAGATTCTTAGCTGCTAAATACTGTAAAATAGCGGGAGAACCGTAAACATGATCAGTAGGAATATCAAAATATCCTTGAATCTGTGCCGAGTGTAAATCCATGGCTAAAACTCGACTCGCCCCAGCTTCTGTTAGCAAGTTTGCTACCAGCTTGGCGGTAATAGATTCGCGACCAGCAGTTTTACGGTCTGCTCTAGCATAGCCATAATAAGGAATCACGGGAGTAATTTGTCGGGCTGATGCTCGGCGACAAGCATCAATCATAATCATTAACTCCATCAGGTTGTCGTTTCCTGGGTTACAACAGGGTTGAAGCAAATAAACATCAGCTCCGCGAATTGATTCTTGAATTTGAACGTAAAGCTCTCCATCAGCAAACCGTTTGCGTATCATTGGACCCAAGTCCATTCCTATATAGCGGGCTACCTCTTTAGCAAGAGGAATATTAGCAGAACCAGAAAACAATCTAAGACGATTGGAGTCTGAGAAGAAGGGAGTCTGCTCCATCGACTGAGGCATTAGGGTAGTACTATGGCTCACGGCAAATATATTTAACTTAATTCAGGGCAATATTATCACTACTAGGACCCTTAATATTTATTGTTTGGCAGTCAAAATATCAGTATTCCTAATTGAATCTCAAAATCAAACTAAAACTCGCACAAGTTTAGCTTTCTGTAAGATTCATGAACGTCTTTTGTTTATTCTTATACTAAATCTTTATGGTTACATTGTATTTTTTTTGAGGGTACTTAGCATCAGTACATCTTACTATGGTCAAGACTACCTCGCCTTAAACAGACGGACTTAAATTTGCTATGGGCTGTAGACGCGCTAGGATTATGCACTAGCTAAAAGACTTGGAGCTACTGTTTCAATAAGTCTTGGGTTTTTAATTTTACTAAGCTTTTCTCTTCAATAATATTGGTATTGTAAGAAAGTAAGTATAAAAAAAGACTAAAGAAAGCTATCTAAACAGCAAATTATGACAGCATTATTGATCGCAGGTACTGATACGGATGTCGGCAAAACTTTTATCACGATCGCTTTAGCTACTTATTGGCAAAAATATCGTCTAAATCAAAATAGTAATGTTCAGGCTCTTTTAAGCATATTAAAGCTAATTCAGACTGGCACTGGCGATGTTGAGCTATATCACAGTCTATTTGACGATACTCAAGGGATAGAAATAATTGCTCCTTTGCGTTTTGATGCTCCTGTCGCTCCACCCATTGCCGCTGCCAAAGAAGGGAAAATAATTGCTTTAGGCGAAGTCTGGCAAGAATTTAGTACTGCTAACCAAAAATCAGATTTAGTCATCTTAGAATCTCTAGGTGGTTTAGGCTCTCCCGTAACAGCTGAATTAATTGTGGGGAATATTGCAGCAGACTGGCGTTTACCTACGGTGCTAGTTGTTCCAGTTAAGCTGGGTGCGATCGCCAATGCTGTCGCTAACGTCGCTCTGGCACGTAGCCTTAATATTGACTTGAGAGGAATTATTCTTAACTGTTCTCAACCCGAAGCGGAGGGGAGAATGGAAGACTTAACTCCAATTAATTTGATTCAGTCTTTGACACAAGCACCAGTGATTGGCACTTTACCTTACGTGGAAAACTTGGAAAATAATAATCTGGCTCTAACGGCTGCTAACTGGGATTTAGAGTTAATTTTGCCGAAACCAAAAGATTATTCTCGAAACAGGAGTATCGGGATTTGAGGAACAGTTAGATCGACTCAAGCAACGCAACTTTTATTCCTCTATCCCTTGAATTAATCGACCTACCAACTAGATTTAACTACACCAGGAAGCAAACCCTCGTGTGCCCATTCGCGCAAGACGTTACGGGATAAGCCAAAATCGCGATAATAACCTCTTGGTCTACCTGTCACCATACAACGATTACGTTGACGCGTAGCAGAGCTATCTCTAGGTAATCTCTGGATTTGACGGCTGATTTCTAGCTTTTGGGCAGCGGAGGTAGCTGTACGTAATTGTTCCTTCAATTCTGCTCTTTTATCAGCGTATTTTGCAATTAAGTGAGCGCGTTTTTTTTCACGCTCCACCATAGATTTCTTTGCCATAAAATTTATTGGTTTTATTTTAAACACACAGTTTCTAAGTATAACTCGAACTTAGACTGTATTGGCAATTTTTACCAAGCTCTTGGCGGTTAGCTGCTCAAAGAATTAGCTAGTAATATGCTTAACCTTTCATCCTAGTTCAAATATTCTGGTGCCGAGGGACAAAGATGAACTAACTGACAGACATTACATTGGGGCTTGCGAGCTTTGCAAATAGCTCTACCGTGATAAATAGTCCGAATCGAGTAATTTTCCCATTCTGGCTGAGGTAATAATGCCATCAAATCCCGTTCAATCTGAATTGGCTGATCAGACTTAGTTAATTTCCAGCGGTTAGTGAGGCGTTGAACGTGGGTATCTACCGTCACTCCTTGAATGTTGCCAAAGGCATGAGCTGAGACGACATTAGCAGTTTTACGGGCGACTCCTGGCAATTCTAAAAGCTGTTTCATTTCGCTAGGAACTTCGCCATTAAATTTGGTAACGATCATCTGACAAGCACCCTGAATGTTTTTAGCTTTATGGCGATAAAAACCGGTCGAGCGAATTAGAGTTTCTAGTCGATCGCGATCGCATCCCGCCAAGGTAGCAGCATCAGGAAATTCAGCAAATAAGCTAGGAGTAACTTTATTGACCCTTTTATCGGTGCATTGAGCTGAAAGGATAGTTGCCACCAATAGCTGTACAGGAGTTTCATAGTCGAGACTACAGGTAGCATCAGGGTAAAGTTTGGTTAGCAAGGCAAAAATCTCAAGCGATCGCTGTTGTAAAGCTTTACTAGGCGATCGCTTTCTGCTTTTTGTTTTGTTCTTAGTCGATTTTTTAGCGACCCTATTGAGCATTTAGCTACTGAAATAGATTTTGAAAAAACGCTAAGTTGATTGTATCTCGGACAATGATAAATACGCCTAAACTAAGCAGTAAAACTAAACCAGTCTGCATAATGCCATCCTGTAGCCTGCTGGGAAGAGGTTTTCCAGTAACTCCTTCAACCGTCAAAAAAGCTAGCTGACCACCATCTAAAGCAGGTAGCGGTAGGATATTAATAATTGCCAAATTAATACTAATTAAAGCTCCAAATTGAAACAAGTTGCCTAAGTCATTGCGAGCCAGCTCAGCACCTACAGCGACAATTGCTACTGGCCCTGCTACCTGTTGGGCATTTTCCTGAAAATTGCTAATTAGCTGCCAGAAACCTTTCAAGGTTAGCTGAACAATTCTTTGAAATTCATTCGCCCCTGCGGCAAAAGCTTCCGCAATATTGACGGCACGACGACGCACAATATCTCCATTGGGGGCAAGCATTACGCCAATTTTTCCTTTGCCATCTTGACCGACATCTGGCTCGACATCAAGCGTGATAATTTCAGCGTTTCGTTTAATTGTTAGTCCTAAAGTTTGGTTGGGGGATTTTTGAATTGCTTGACGCAAATTTTCTAAAGCATCAGCAGAGTCTCCTAATTCCAGATCGTCTATTTTTAAAATAATGTCGCCAGCTTGAACTCCCGCCTGGGCAGCAGCAGATTCATCGGTACTTAATAGCTGAGGAACCAATACCCCTGGCCTGTAGTTAATATCTTGAAACCCAATGCTAGCTGCTTGACCGACTAAAAGAAAGTAAGCAAAAATCAAGTTAGCAATTACGCCAGCACTAATCACAATTGCTCTGTCTAGTACGGGACGATTACGCAATAGATTGGGATCGTCAGGAGGAATTGTACTGTCGGGATCGTCATCAGGAAAGCCTACGTAACCCCCAAGCGGAATTGCTCTAATCGCGTATTCTGTTTCTGAACCTTGATATTTTAAAAGAGTAGGACCAAACCCAATCGAGAAACGATTTACTCTAATTTTTTGTAACCGTGCTGCTGCAAAATGACCAAACTCATGAACTACGATTAAGAGGAGTACGACTGAAATTGCCGCTAGTACTGACATATTTTAAAAATATTACTTTTATTAGTGTTTTGTACGATTTACTATTTTAGAACATTCTTTTGCCCATCTTGGTATCATAAGAGGTTTTAGCATGATTGATAATTTAATCTGGCAACAAAATAGCAGCGAGCCAAACAATGGAGATAACTTGGATGCGATCGCTCAATGGTGGTCGAATTTAGCTGGGAAAGAGGTTGCTTGGCAACAACGTTTAATTCCCGCCAGTGGAGACTTACAAGACATCGATTGGCAACCACAAAAGTTCGACGAAAAGTTTGTGGTACAAACATCACAGCTAAGAGGTATTACTATCTATTGGCGCAATGAACGAACTACTGACGAACGCAATATTACCCCCAGTAAGCTGCAATTAAACTTAACCAAACAACAGCTAGATGTTTTTCCTCAATCCCAATCTCAAGTAATAATTAGGATCAGCTTGCCTGAAACTGTATATCAAAAGCTTAATTTGTTAAATCCACAAATAGCAGCGACGCTCAAAGACAACGGCGGCATGATTTTATTACGGGATGCGGCGCAAAAATTAGAAATAAAAGTAAGCTTAAATAGTTCAAGTTTGAAGCAGTTACTCGATCGCCTAACCAGCATAGACAACTAAAGACTAAATAAATTAATCAATTATTAATTAATCGCAGCTAATGAATGAATTTTGGGATCGAGTCCTTGATTTTTGTGTGCAAACGACAGCTAAAATTAGCGATCGCCTGATGCAAGACTTTGGTAAAATCCAGGCAAACGAGAAAGAAGACGGCAGCTTAGTTACTGAAGCCGATCAATGGTCAGATCGACAAATTAGAGAGGCGATCGCGCTTACTTTCCCTGACCATGGCGTGTTAACTGAAGAGACAGTTCATATCTTTCCTGACAATGATTGGTGCTGGATTATCGATCCCATAGATGGCACAACTAACTTTACCCGTGGTGTTCCTCTCTGGGCAATATCTTTAGGACTGCTTTACCAAGGAATTCCGGTATTTGGCTTTGTTTATGTCCCGCCAATAAAACAGACATTTCATGGCTACTGGTATGGTGAATCAGAACTATCGGGCTACCAAGGCGCATATCTCAACGGACAACCAATACATACTAGTCGGGCATCTCCTAGCAGTACTCAATTGTTTAATCTTTGCGCTCGCAGCAAAGCAGTCTTCAAACAGCCATTTCCCTGCAAAGTAAGAATGTTGGGGGTTGCTAGCTACAATTTGCTTTTGGTGGCAGCAGGGGTAGCAATTGGCGGAGTAGAAGCCACCCCCAAAATTTGGGATATAGCCGCCGTATGGGTGATTATCAAGGCCGCTGGAGGTGATTTAGTATTTATCGATGATCAACCTCGATTTCCCTTACAATCTGGTCAAGACTACGGCAAGGTTTCTCTGCCTAGTTTGGGCATCTGCCGCAGTGAACTAATCCCGAAATTTAAACCCTTGGTCGAATGTGTCTTGCCTGCTTGAAAACAGTGACTAATTTTTACTTTTGGTCATTAAATTTTCTCAAATAGCTTACTGCTTAATCCTGAGTCATCCCCGAATTAAACTCGTTAAAAGAACGGCGTTTTAAAACTTGAGATTCAGAACGTGGCAGCAGTTCAAAAACTTCCCGCAGCACATCATCCATTTCTTCATAGGGGACTTGTCCTTTACCGTCATAAACTACTTTTCCTTGTTGATTAAGAATTACTGTTTCGGGGACAACACCGCTGTAATAATAGGCTGGATCTTGGGGAGAATATTGCTCTTGAGCGACAAAGGAATCAACACTCACAGGGATAATACTAGCTGCTCGTCCATAGAATTCTTGAAGGCGGGTTACTACAGTCGAAAACTGTTTACAGTCACTACTATCATCAACGTAAAATACTAAAATAGCTGGTTTTTTTCGCTTTAAAGAGGTGGGAAGATCCATGCGAGGAGGAACTAAAGAACCATTACCTCCATACAAAATAAAAATATTACCCTCATAGCGATCGTCATTAATGGTTGCTGATACAGGAGAAGTCCAGATAAAAAAACTTGCTGCTAGGATTAACAAGCAAATAGCTATTCGTCTCCACGACACCTGTGATAATTGACCAAGATTTGTAGATAATCCGATTAGAATCATTCTGTAAATAAATTAAGATTGAAAAAGTACAGGGTAATCCGTATAAACGATCACCGACCTTGAGAACAGCTTATATCCTCGTAGAATAACAATTCGCTCTAATTTCCAGTTTATCTTTCTTTGGACTATCGGCTTTGGAGAGATACTAGATATTTTGCCTAAGGGCAAGTCTCTGCCTTCCCCCTAGCCTGTTTGAGGTACTCGTTCTATTTGAGCATAACCACTAAACAATAGCATTTGTCCTTCAGTCTCCAGGCGATTAAGACGTAATTTAACCCCATCAAGATTAAATCGGTCTAAATCAACCATTTCGTTGAGAATTTCTCCTAAAGCGAGGGTCAAATCCTTAGAAATACTATGTAACTCAGGGGAAATATTACCTTCCTCAAACTGAACCTTTTCAAACTTTACTCTTTTACGCTTGCCAATACTCAAAATACAGCTCATGCTGACAGGAACAACAGTGTCATTCCAACTAGCTTTGGCTAGCAGTTTGAGCTTATTTTCTGGTAATAGCTGCACTTGTACATCAGTAAAAGAAACAGGCTCACCACCAGATATTTTGGTTAAGCCATCAGGAGTTAGATCTTCCAAACGTTTTCTCACCAAATCCGCTTCAAAAGACTTGTTGATATCAGCCTGAGATAATTTTACCTGAGCGATCGCCTGAGTCGGCTGCTTAAGAGCTATTTTTCCTTGAACTGCCGAACCAAAATCTATTGCCACAGCATCAGTTTCAAAAGACATTTCTTCAGTGCGAAACTGCTTACGAATCACTAAACCACGACCACTCATTTTAAAGCTATCGATTGTTCCCTGGAGGAGCTTGCTAGACGGGCTGCATTTAACCGATACCTCTACTGACTCACTACGAGTAAATAAGTGTCGGATTGTATTGCTTGCGACAGTATTGATGAGATTTTCGCCCCAATCTCCGCCTTGTTTATTACCAAATCCAACAAATCCACCAAACATAAAGCTATAGGTTGAGTTACTCTTACCTTGTAACAAATTATTAAGAAGACAGCAATTAAGATTGTAGCTTACTGATGGCTAAAACCCAGTCTGCTATAAGAGTATTTACTTCTTCTGGAGATTCATCATGGGGACAATGGCCAGCTTCAAGATAAAATTCTTGCAACTGAGGATAGTACTGGCGAAATTTTGCTCCCTTGTCCCTAGCATTTATCCAAGGATCTTTTTCACCCCACAAAAGCAGTAGAGGACATTGCATCTTGTTTAATAACATATCTACTTTTTCTCCTTGAGGGGTTTTGAACACGGCATTAAATACGTCTGCTGCCCCCTGATCACAGGAAGGACGGTAAATATCTTCAACCAATTGCTCGGTGACAGCACTCTTATTGAAATAAACTTTATTTAGAGTCTTACGAATTATAGAGCGGCAGCGAACATATTGGAATAAGAAAAAACTTGCCCACGGCTGCAAGAGAATTGAACGCAATAGTGCGCCCATAGCATTTGAAGTAGATTGTGGTTCGGAATTTTCTTCTGTAGTAGAAAAAGGTCCTGCACTATTAAGCAAAATTAAACCCATCGTCGATTGGGGATATTCTGCTGCTACACAAAGACAGGCATAACCTCCCAGGGAATTTCCGACTAATATGCTAGGCTGAGCGATAACCTCGGTAATAAAATCATGTAATTGTTCACGCCAAAGATTGCCACTATATTCTTGTTTGGGCTTGGCTGAGCGTCCAAAGCCTAACAAATCGATCGCCCAAACCTGAAACTGTTCTTGTAACTGGAAAATATTTTTACGCCAATGGTCGGTAGATGCCCCAAAACCATGTACCAATAGTAAAGGAGGTTGACTAGATTGTTCTCCCGCACAGACGTAGTAAATAGAGTTGCCTCGCCACTGCCAGTAAGTACCTGGAATAGATTGCATGGTTGCTGGAGAAATTGTCGACATTTTAAATTTAAAATATTCTATTATTAACTTGTGTTAACTTTTTTATTGTACAGTTTTAGTCTGATGAGAGTGTTCTTAAAAAAATAATTTTAATCTTGACTAAGTTATTAGTAACTTTTATTCATTACAAATTTATTGATAGGTTTGACTAATCTAGAATCTAGTTCAAGTTTTTTTGGGCTTAAATTAGAATAGAACTATCAAAGACTCTGCCAATATGCTCTGTAATTGCCTAATCGCGATGGCTGAAAGTTTAGTTAGGCTTAATAATTAGGTGATTACATAATTCTAAAAATCCTCAAGAAACTACATGAGGGATTGTTCAACCAAAGAAAAAGAAATTTTAAAGGAGAAATAGTTGTGTCCCTGGGAACTTCTGTAATAGATAAAAGTTCAACTTCAACTGTGCGTAAGCACGCACCACGCTATAAAGTTTTACTTCATAATGACGATTTCAACTCGATGGAGTATGTAGTTCAGGTTTTAATGCAGACTGTCAGCGGCATGACTCAGCCTCAGGCAGTTAACATCATGATGGAAACTCACAACAGCGGAGTTGGTTTAGTAATTACTTGTGCTTTAGAACATGCTGAGTTCTATTCCGAAACTCTTTGTAATCATGGTTTGACCAGCACTATTGAGCCTGACGAATAATCAATCTTTAAAAATGTTATGGTTAGGCTTGTTAACCATAAATAGTTAATTGCCGTATATTGCGAGTTTCAAAAAAATATCAGAATTCTCGACACCAGTAAGACTAGTTATTTTTATTGGTACTTTATCTTGTTTATGGCTACCCTTAGCAATACTAATTTACTGGCTACTACGTGAAGATAGTAATTTAACCAGTATTTTGACTATGATATTGCTGTTTATAGAATTGCTTTTTTTATGGCGATTTTGGGGCAGGTTAGTGCATGGCGAAGCACATATTTTTGCTCACTACGGTTTGGTTAGCAATCCTCAAAATGTTCGTGAATTTCTGCAAGGTTTTGCGATTGGTTTTTGGCTGTGTCTGGCTCTATTTATTTTAGAAATACTTTTAGGATGGATAGAAATTATTACTCCTTCAGTTAATCTGATGAAAATTGCTGCCGAAGGCTTTTTAAGTGCAGTAGGAATTGGCTTAGCAGAAGAATTGCTATTTCGTGGTTGGCTACTTGATGAGCTACAGCGAGATTACGGTAAAAAAGTTGGTATTTGGGTTAGCGCGATCGCCTATGCCTTGGCTCATTTTCTGAAACCAATTGAGGAGATTATGCGGACTGCGGTGACTTTTCCAGCTTTAGTTTTGCTGGGGATAGCTTTGGTATTAGCTAAATATCGGCATGGCGATCGCCTGGGCATCTGTATTGGGATCCATGCAGGGTTAGTTTGGGGTTATTACATTGTTGATGTTGGTCAGTTGATTGAATATACTAACCATGTTCCTATTTGGGTTACGGGGATTGATGGTAATCCAATTGCTGGGGTAATGGGACTATGTTTTTTGATGGGTTTGACTTTAATGATCAAGTCCACAGCTATGAGATTTCGCTGATTTTCGCTCAATTAACGCACAATAAACTGTTGCGAGCATAAGTGATAGTTTTATTACTGATGCTCTAAATTGTTAGTCAAGACGGGAGGGAAATCAAAGGAAAAAGGGAACAGGGAAAATATTTTGGTATTACATTTGCCTAACTCTCTTATTTCTGACTAACTTGCAGTGAGTCATTCCGCCAGAAAACAATAGTATCGTCTAAGGGTTTGATTTCGGTTTGAGGATAATAAAAAGCAAGTATTTGGGCTGCTGACCAACCTAGTTTTGCTAGGTTATAAGAACCATACTGACTCAACCCCACACCATGACCAAAGCCACCACCAATAAAATCATAGCCGTTAAGTTTATTGGCTTGATCATAAGTTGGTTGCAAATAGAAAAAGGTGCTGCGAGGCGGTTCCAAGGCACTGCGAATTTCGTTTTTGTGTAGTTGTAATTCGCCTTTGTCAGTCTTAATATTTAAAGCTAAAATTCTGCCAGAGCGCGATCGCGCTTGTATCTGCATTGATTCGATGGTAGTAAAATCAGCGAGGGGATGACGAGTCTTGTCAAGATATTTACGTAGATCTTGATTTAAGTCGGCAATACTGCGAGTTTTGTGCCAGCGGAAGACACCTGTTCTACCTGTTTCATTAAATCCTTTGGTCAGACTAATAAATTGACGAAAGGTCGATTCATTATTAAGCGGATATTTAATTAAATCCCAAACAGGTTGAGGAGCATCGATTACAGGTTGAAGATAGGGTCGTTTAGCCCCGTTCCAAGTATCTTCAAAACCTGCTGTCACCCCGCCAGTAGTCGAAGAATAGAGCGCATCAATCAGTTCATGTTCGTAGGTCAGAACTAAACCTGCGGTTTGGGCGACCGCGCGATCGCTAGTAGGATTAGCATCATTTAAACCGTAATATACTTGACAGTGAACTGTAGCGCAGAGTTGGTAGCCATCTACGGCAAAACGTCTTAGATTACGCAAAGCATAAGTCCGAGCAATGATCGTTTGCGCAGCTACCGCTTGAGGAGGCGCATTCGCGCCAATTTCATGGGGAACAACTCCCCGCAGATAAGTTTCTAAAGGAACATGATTGACTAAAGTGA
The DNA here is from genome assembly GCA_050330395.1 of Pleurocapsa sp. Lineage (GTDB taxonomy): Bacteria > Cyanobacteriota > Cyanobacteriia > Cyanobacteriales > Xenococcaceae > Waterburya. The sequence goes on along the minus strand of JBHJNW010000010.1, from coordinate 15,364 downwards.
ATTCTCCATGAGCATTTGGCTGAAGCTTTAAGCTTCCTCCATAGAGTCGAGCCTCCAGGGGGTTGCTAGTAGTGTTGACCTGGACTAAATTTTTGCTACTAGTAATTTCTACCAGATCGCGATCGTATTTTTGCCCTTCAATTTCGAGGGTGATTTGAGGTTCTTGCTCAAGAACTTTGGTATCTAGATAAGGAGTACTGTAGCCATTATCTTTCAGACTATCAAGCAGCCAACGGCGAACTAAAGGACTTTGATAGACATCTCTTTTTGCCCAAACTTGCCAGCGTCCAGGTTGCGCCACCTCTACTTCTATACCGAGCTTTTTCCAGGATTTAGCACTATCTTCAGCAGTTTCAAAGGTTGAGCGATCGCTTAAGATTAACTTTTCCTCTAGTTTGGGTTGAGCTAGAGGAGTAAAATTTACTTTCAGCACGACTTCTTGAGTGGCAATTTTGGTCGGTTCCACACCAAGCAAGTTTACCTGTAGCAAGTCGCCAGGGGTGCTTTTGATCGTCACTTTCTCAATGGTTGGATCTCGATCATCTAAAGGTACAGCCCCTAATCTTTGAATAATACCAATCTGTAATTCAATATTTTTGGCTTTAGTTTCCGTAGCAAAAGCCGACTGCGTACCCCAGAGGCTACCCAGGCAAAAAATACTCAGACAGAAGGTTATTTTAATCATTCTTTAGATCCTGTTTTCCAGGGATACGGTGTTGCTCAGTTGCTCGGGTAATCAAGCAATCTGAATCGAAAAAATTAAATTAGGCAAGAAGTCTCAGCGTCAACCTCTCACCCATTGATAGGCAAGGCAGTTCCTTGGTTTTCGCTGCTGACCACTAAGCTTCTTCATCAGTGTCTTCAATCAATATTTCTCCATTCATTATTCTGGCGGCTGCTTTCAAGAGATCATCCTCGACATAGGGTTTGACAAAGTAGCCATTTGCTCCGCGAGAGGCAGCTATATTACGCATTTTCTGCGCTCCCCGAGAGGTTAGCATGGCGATCGGTAATGACGCTAGTTTTTCATCTTTTTGAAGCTGAGATAAGAGTTCTAATCCGTTCATGCGGGGCATTTCAATATCGCAAAAGGCAATATCACATTCCAAACCGTCGTTCAGTTTCTCCCATGCTTCTTGACCGTCTCTAGCTTGTTCCACCCGATATCCAGCTTTTTTAAAGCTCATGGACAGTAATTCTCTCACTGTGACCGAATCGTCGATAATTAACACCAGGGGAGCATCTTGAAAATCTATTTCCGATTTGACTCGATTAAAGTTAACGGTAGCTGATTCCGCTTCTTTATTTGCCCGATTAATTTCAATCAGATGTTGTGCTACATCCATCAAATCCCTCTCTGTGTAGGGCTTAGTCAAATAGGCTTTTGCCCCCAAATCATTAGCTATTTTGCGATGTTTGTCTGCACCACGGGAGGTTAGCATAGCAACTGGTATAGATTTGAGCGCGCTATCTTGATGAAGATTAGACAATAGTTCTAAACCATTCATGCGTGGCATTTCAATATCGCTAAAAATCATGTCGCAGACTAAACCGCCACGCAATTTATCCCAGGCTTCTTGACCATCTCTGGCTTGCTCTACCCGATAACCTAGTTTGTTAAAACTCATTGACAGCAATTCTCGAACGGTAATAGAGTCGTCAACGACTAGCACCATGGGTTCTTGCTGAACATTTTCTGCTTGAGCCTGTTTAACAGCTCCTTCTCCAGCCAGAATATTAAAGCCAATTTCAATGGTTCTCTTGCCTTGAGCAATTTCAATTAGCTCTAACACATCGCCAATCGGCATGATGCTACCATCACCTAAAACTGTTGCCCCTGCAATACCTGGTGGCTTAGCAATCGGACCATCTATTTGTTTGATGACAATTTCTTGCTCTGCTCTAACTTCATCTACTTCGACTGCCAATAAATTGTCTAGGCTACGAAGAATAATGACCGAAGTTGTATCATCATTATTTTGATTGGCGTTATAGATTCCCGCTCGGCGAATCTGACGATTGTAGTTAAGCAAACTATTTAGGGATCTTAGAGGTAACAGTGCGTTTTTCCAAACAACACACCGTACTCCATTAGCATTAGTTTGAATATCGCTGGGTAAATATTCTTTGGTATCTTCTACACCATCAATTGGAAAAGCAATTTTGCTGTTGTTGTCAACACAGGTCAAAGCCTTACAGATACTCAACACAAGAGGAAGGCGAACGGTGAAGGTAGTACCTTTGCCAACTTCTGATTCAGTACTGATCGAACCACGAATCTTCTTCAGGTCGGTATTGACCACATCCATTCCTACGCCTCGACCAGCAAAATCATCTGCTTGGTCTTTGGTACTAAAACCTGGATGAAACAGCAGTTCATAGACTTGTTGTTCTGATAGATTTTGTGCTGTTGCCCAAGTAATTAACTTTTGCTCGATCGCTTTCTCTTTAACTTTTTCGAGATCGATACCCGCACCATCATCTTTAACAGTAATTACTGTCTGATTTCCCTGAATAAAGGCGCGAATATAAATGTTTCCCACTTCGGGTTTGCCTTTTTGACGTCTGTCTTCTGGTTTTTCAATCCCGTGAGAAATAGCATTATTGACTAAGTGTGTCATCGGGTTGTATAGATGCTCGACAATCATTTTGTCAATTAGGACATCTTTACCTTCGATATGCAGCTTGGTCTGTTTTTTCTGCTTGCGTGAAATATCACGAATTGCTCTGGGCAAGCGGTCCGCTGTTTGTCCAAATGCTACCATCCGTGAAGAGTTCATCCCATCTTGCAGTTGGCTTGTCACCTGACGGAAGGTTTGAGCCACCTTATCAGTTTCATCAACTACAAACTGAATATCCGATGCTGCCTCTCTAACTCGAACAATTAACTCGATAATTTCTTGAGATAATAAATGGAAACCGTTAAAACGATCCATCTCTAGTGCATCCAAACCTTCTTCTTGAGCTTGATTGCCGCTTGCAAAACTAGACCTCCCCGCCGCCACTGCCGAATTAATCCGAGACTGGCGACTAGCCATTAAAGCTCCTTCTAAAAGCGATCGCTCATACAGATCGTGCATCTTAGCTCCTGCTTCCCCTAAAGACTGGACATGGCCCAGCAGGTTATCTAAAAAGCGACGCAATCTTTCTTGGTCATCTTCTAATCGATTTCGCTTGACTACTAGTTCTCCAATTAAGTTATTTAAGTCATCTAATTTCCGTACCGAAACTCTCATGGTCTGGTCGAAAGCTTGAGCTTTGCCAACTGGGGGTGGAGAGGGGACTTTAAAGACTGGTCGTGACGCAGCAATGTTGGGAGTAGGTATTTGAGGTTCATCATCAAATAGCTCATCCAAAGAATCTATCTCAGAATTCAACGAGTCTTCCAAATCATCGAGTTCACTGAGTTCCCAACTATCCAGTTCTAGGTCAGATAAACTATCAATAGTCAAAGCTGGCTCATCGAGATTATCTAAACTGATTTCAGCTAATGTTTTTTCACTAGAAGCTTCCAGCGATTCCAAATCATCGAGTTCACTGACTTCTAAACCATCAATTTTTAGGTCGGATGAACTATCAATAGTCAAAGCTGGCTCATCGAGATTATCTAAACTGATTTCAGTGACGGATTCTTGATTCAAAGATTCTACCGCCTCCAAATCATCGAGTTCTCGCTCGGATGAACTATCTAAATTAAACTCGGTTGTAGGTTCATCAGCTAATAGTTCTAATTCCTGAGAATGCTCTGATTCTAAATCGGCTTCGGCAGAAGCTGTTGATTCGTATAAAACGTCTAATTCTAAATCCGAATCGAATTCTTCAGTTGAGTTGATCACTGGCGGATTACGAAAATCCCAATCGTCTAAATCTAGATTAATGTTTTTTGGTTTCCTAGGCTTAGATTCGTTACTGGTGGGGGCAATTTCTGACAAAGCTTCCGCATCATTTTTGGCAGCAGTTTCGGCTGAGATAAATTCCGTCACAATCTCAGGATCTTCATTTTCTCCTGTCCATAAATCTACTAAATTTTCATCTCCCTGCTTTAAGGTATCAGAAGTTGCTAATGATTCATCGAGATTATCATTTGCATCGATAGGCTTATCTTGACTGTTCATATTAGTTAGTAGTTTTGACCGAATATTGCTTTATTGCTTAACCTTGAAATAAGATTCAGCTAAATTTAATGCTTCTAATGCTTCCAATAAGTAATTGCCAGGTCGGGTTCGTCAAAAATGTTTGAGCTTGGATTTTGTAGGTTTAAAAATATGGTTTAGACATTCAGTTAGATGATTGTCAGTAAAACAGATTAAATTAAATATATTTATCTGAATTATTATAGTTGACGACACATTTTTAGTTTGCCCAAAATGGCAGCCTCAAATTAAGTCTGGTGATCAAAAAATCTAGTTACCTCTGTATAATCTGTTATTTTCTACTGCGCCATATCTAGATAAACATCTTGGTAATAGTTGTTATAAAACGTTACTTATTTGGTATGTTATGTATGAATCAGCCTACTGCAACCCTATTGGTTTCTTGCCCTGACAGCCCTGGATTAGTTGCTAAAATAGCTAACTTTATCTGCGCTAACGGAGGCAATATTATTCATGCTGCTCAGCATACTGATTGCGCTACAAGTTTATTCCTGATTCGCATTGAATGGCAACTTGCAGGTTTTAATTTGCCCCGTGAAGCTATTGCAACTGCCTTTGAGGCGATCGCTAAACCTTTGAAGGCAACCTGGCAGCTACACTTTTCCGACACTCTGCCTAAAATTGCGGTTTGGGTTACTAAACAAGATCATTGTCTTTGGGATCTCCTCTGGCGACATCAAGCTGGAGAACTACCTGGTACTATTGCCCTAATTATTAGTAATCATCCACATTTATCAGCGATCGGCAAACGGTTTGAGCTTGATTTTTATCATTTTACTATTACTAAACAAACGAAAGCAGAGCAAGAGGCAACCATCAAGATACGGTAGCGAATCTAATTCGTAAGGGAAAAGATCCCGAAAGATTGGTATGATCTCGTGCGGTGAGACTACATCTGCAAAATCGCATTTTAGTTTATGACAATAAAACCGTGGTTTTTAGTTAAAACTTTGGATAGCTGAGGTTACTTGATAGAGTGATTAATAGACAAAGAATAAACTAGCTGGGATCTTAAATCTTGAACTTACTGCGCTATTTATTACTCACGTCTTACGAAATTTCCCGCTACTTCCTACTTCTTGCTTTTAAATGACATCCAGTAAAAAAACAAAAAAGAACTCCAGTTTTAGACCGCGCAAACAGTTTGGTCAACATTGGTTACGGAATGAAGATATTTTAGAGCAAATTATCATTGCTGCGGAATTGAACCCAAGCGATCGCATTTTAGAAATTGGGCCAGGTACCGGAAATTTAACCGCTCGGTTACTAGTAAAAGTTCCGGCTTTAGTTTCCGTAGAAATTGACCGTGACTTATGCAAAAAACTGGTTCATAAATTTGGCGATCGCGATAATTTTTTATTGCTTCAAGATGATTTTTTAAAGTTAGATTTATCATCTCTGCTACAAAATTTTCCTAAGTTTCAAAATCCTAACAAAGTGGTTGCTAATATTCCCTATAATATTACAGGGCCAATTATTGAAAAGCTCTTAGGAAAAATTGCTACTCCTGCACCTCAACAGTATGAATCAATCGTATTACTAGTGCAAAAAGAAGTCGGAGAACGATTAATAGCTGTACCTGGTAGCAAAGCCTTTGGTGCATTATCTATTCGAGTTCAATATTTAGCTGATTGTGAAATAATTTGTCATGTTCCTGCTCAATCCTTTTATCCACCACCAAAAGTTGATTCCGTCGTTATTAGATTACATCCCCAAAAAGTTAAATATCCAGCCAATAATCCTCGACAGTTAGAAACATTAGTTAAACTGGGTTTTGCTAACAGAAGGAAAATGCTGCGTAACAATCTAAACAGCCTAATCGACACCGAAGTTTTGAACCAAATATTAGAAAAGCTAAACTTAAATCTTCAATGCCGTGCTGAAGATTTAAGTTTAGAGAATTGGATTTTATTAAGTAATAATATTAATCTTTTAAAGTAGTGCTAAAAACTGTTCGCTCTCACTATCTATTTTTGTTTCATAGTTAAAATCATTGACCAATGTCGCAATACAATCATATTTACGCCGTCGTTCGTAAAATTCCACTAGGAAAAGTCGCAACCTATGGGCAAATTGCTGATTTAGCAGGACTATATGGTAAAGCTCGTTTAGTCGGATATGCTCTTTTTCGGGTAGATATTGAAGCTAATATTCCCTGGCAAAGAGTAATTAATGCTAAAGGCGAAATTTCCTATTCTTTGCAACGTCAGGGTGGTGACCATTTGCAAAAAGTTTTATTGGAAGACGAAGGGATTAAATTTAAAAGTAACGGTAAAATTGACCTGAATCAGTATCGTTGGCAACCTATGGTATTTAGTTGAGCTTTTGCATAATTCTTGACAAGTTTATTCCTAAATTCTACCTCAAAAACAGACTAGTAAAGTCGTTTAAATAATAGTTAATTTGTCCATGATATTTAATCCTATGTAACTATAGCTTGAGTATTTTAAGATTCAGTAAATAAATCTCGATTAACTGAGGATGGATAAGGAAAAAATATTAAATTTTGTCTGCTCAAATTATTAGTTGTGGCAATCAAGATCCTGCTTAGCCTAATCATTTACAAGAGCTTAAAACCGAAGAGAATTTTATTCACTTTATAAGCGATTTTTTTAGTTAAATTTTGCTTGTTTTGGTCAATTAACTGTAGAATAAAATTGTCTAGAGATGGTTACGAATAGCCAGTGAATAATCACATATAACTATCTCAGATAATTAATCTCATTTCTGACGATATCCTCAAACAAAATGACGCTACAAACGACGCAGCAATCAACTACTGATGAAATTCTTTTAGGTAAATCTTTAGAGGAATTAACCGAATGGGTACAACAGCAGGGGCAACCAGCCTATCGGGGTAAACAATTGTATCAATGGTTATACCAAAAAGAAGCGCGATCACTTTTGGATATTTCTGTCTTTCCGAAAAAGTGGCGCGAGGAGATGGCGGATTATCCTCTGGGACGCTCGACAATTCATTATCGCAGCATTGCCCCCGATAAAACTCGTAAGTATTTACTACGTCTGGCGGATGGCTTAATTATCGAGGCGGTTGGTATTCCGACTGCGAAGCGTTTAACCGTGTGTGTCTCTTCACAAGTCGGTTGTCCAATGGACTGTGATTTCTGTGCCACAGGCAAAGGAGGTTTTACGCGTAATCTTAAGGCTTACGAAATTGTTGATCAGGTGTTGACGGTACAAGAAGACTTTGAACAAAGAGTCAGTAACGTAGTGTTTATGGGCATGGGAGAACCAATGGCAAACATTGATCAGGTTGTTGCGGCGGTTAAATCTCTCAATCAGGATGTTGCAATCGGCGCGCGATCGCTGACTATCTCAACAGTAGGTATTCCTGGTAAAATTCAACAGTTAGCCCAACATCGGTTACAAATTGTCTTGGCAGTAAGTCTTCACGCCTCTAATCAAGCTTTACGAGAGCAGTTAATTCCTAGTGCCAAAAAATATACTTTAAATAGTCTTTTAGATGAGTGCCGAGATTATGTCGAGGTTACGGGTAGAAGGGTAACCTTTGAGTATGTTCTTCTAGCAGGAATTAATGATTTGCCTGAAAACGCTCAGGAATTAGCCCAATGTTTAAAAGGTTTTCAAACTCATGTCAATCTAATCCCTTACAATCCTATTTCTGAAGTTGATTATCAAAGACCAAACAGTCATCGAATTAGAGAATTTACCAACATTTTGGAATCGGCAAACATAGCCGTCAGCGTACGCTATTCTCGTGGCTTGGAAGCGAATGCAGCTTGTGGACAATTAAGAGCCTCAAAAGTTTAAGCAGATGTAGCATTCAGCGCACAATAACTATTAATGCCAGGAGCATAAGCTTCGATTACCTTGCCAGTTTTAGCGCACTGTACTAGCAAATAGTCACAACTTTCGCAGGAAGTGCGTTGAATCGAATCATCTATAATACTTCTTGTAGCGCGATCGCCACAATTAGGACAATATATTATCTGTGTTTTAGTCATTTTAATTATCGAAAATATAGGCACTTATTTTGGGGAGCATCCCACTTTTTAACTAAGTACAAATACTCAAGCTAATCTTTCATTAGAGATCGCAACCAAAAAATACGCGACAATGATTATGACTGACGATTTTTTGTCAAATAATCCTATTCAATTGAAGGTCATCCCTAATGTAATTATCTAAAAACAATGGAAGAGTTACAAAAAGACTTAGTAGCTATTTTACGGGAAGATTACGCCAGATTTCCCGATAATCAAACTTTTGAGATCTATGCAGATAATGTCTATTTTAAAGATCCGTTGAATGAATTTAATGGCGTTAGAAAATATCGGGCAATGATTGGCTTTTTGGGTAGCTTTTTTAACAACGTTGAGATGGATGTTCATAACTTAGAGCGAGAAGGAGAAATAATCAAGATTGAGTGGACGCTTAATATGACTTCTCCGCTACCTTGGAAACCCCGCTTATCTATTCCTGGCTGGAGCGAATTGAAAGTAAACGATGAGAATTTGATTAGCTCTCATATCGATTATTGGCACATTTCCCCCTGGAAAGTTTTACGTCAGAATTTCTTTTGGAGCAAAAAAGCGTCACAATAAAGTTAAGTAATGTAAATATATTTAATTTAGGGTCTAAATTTAGATGCGTGTAATTTTAATGACTGGCAAGGGTGGAGTCGGTAAAACTTCCGTTGCTGCTGCTACGGGTTTGCGCTGCGCGGAGTTGGGCTACAGAACTTTGGTACTTAGTACTGATCCAGCTCACTCTTTGGCAGATAGTTTCGATCTTGAGCTAGGACACGATCCGCAAGAGATTCGACCTAATCTTTGGGGTGCAGAGCTTGATGCCTTGCGGGAATTAGAAGGTAACTGGGGTTCAGTCAAACGTTACATTACACAAGTCTTGCAGGCTAGAGGTCTAGATGGGGTTCAGGCTGAAGAATTAGCTATTCTTCCTGGAATGGACGAAATCTTTGGCTTGGTTAGAATGAAACGCCACTATGATGAGGGTGATTTTGATACTTTAATCATCGACTCTGCACCTACTGGAACAGCGTTAAGGTTATTAAGTTTGCCAGAAGTTGGTGGTTGGTACATGAGACGCTTTTATAAACCATTACAGGGGATGTCCGCAGCATTACGTCCTCTAGTTGAGCCTTTCTTTAAACCGATTGCTGGTTTTTCGCTGCCCGATAAGGAAGTAATGGATGCGCCTTATGAATTTTACGAGCAGATTGAAGCTTTAGAAAAAGTTTTGACTGATAATACCAAAACTTCGGTACGTTTGGTGATGAACCCCGAAAAGATGGTAATCAAAGAATCTTTGCGCGCTCATGCTTATTTAAGTTTGTATAACGTTGCCACAGATTTAGTAATTGCTAATCGAGTGATTCCTAATGAAGTTAACGATCCTTTCTTTGAACGCTGGAAAGCAAATCAAGACGTATACAAGCAAGAAATATACGATAATTTCCATCCTTTACCAGTAAAAGAAGCTCCTCTATTTCCTACCGAAATGTGTGGTATGGAAGCTTTAGAAAAGCTTAAAGAAATTTTGTATCAGGATGAAGACCCCACACAAGTTTATTACAAAGAAAGCACGATCAAGATAATTCAAGAACAAGGCAACTATAGCCTTCAGCTGTATTTGCCAGGAATCCCGAAAGAGCAAATTCAGCTCAATAAAACTGGCGACGAGCTAAACGTCCGCATTGGTAATCACCGCCGCAACTTAGTTTTGCCTCAAGCCCTGGCCGCACTTGAACCATCAGGAGCAAAAATGGATAATGATTACTTAAAAATTAGCTTTAAAAATATGGCTCAAGTTTAACAAAGCTAAGAGCTATTAGCTAGTTGGCGATCGCCAAGAGATAATTTTTATTTACAATAAATCGGCGATCGCCTGTTCTAACTGTGCTTGCTCTAAGGTACTGAGGATAAAGACTTCCTGCACTGTCTTTCCTTGGCGTGCAATAACTTTGTAACCGCCTCGAATCGGCACAGAAACTCGCAGCTTCATCTTCGGTATGTGACTTCTTGTCTTTTTAATTCTGCCTGGAGTAATGGTAGTAACTCCTTCGCACTTAATTAATTTTTCCAGGATCGCAATCAAGCCAGGAAGATGAGTTGAGTGATTCCAGACTAACCGACCATCAGAAGACATACCCATTTTTCCTCATAGCATTTACGATTGAGCCAGACATTAATAATTATGAATTATGTCTCAACTTTTTATTTAATAGTAAACGCTCAATGTTCGATAGCTCAATAAATTAGGCTTGTTCTAGAGGTGCCATAGTTAATCCAGCGCGTTTTAACTGTTGATGATATAGTTCTGCTTGTTCTTGAGGCCCTACCCAAACTAAAGCTTGGCCTTCAAAATGGATTTGATCGGTTAATTCTCTAGCGCGATCGCCGTTCATCCCTGGAATATACTTCATTAAACACTCAATTACATAAGGGAAAGTATTGTGGTCATCATTCAAAACAATTATTTTATAGTTGGGATAATGTTGCTTGATTGTCTGACCAGCTCTTTCTTTAGTTATGGTAGGGGTAACAGTCATTTCAATAAATCCTCATAACTCAACTAAATAAAAGGGGGTTTGTCGAGATCAAACAAATCTCCTCACGAGGTTAGTTCATATTTGCTCATAAACAGTTTAGCTATTTTTAACAATTTCTCAAAATTTACCCAACAGAATATTTAACTTTTTTGAGCTTGTTTGATGCTCACTCTGATTTAACTGATTTAATTATGGCGATCGCGAATGAATTTGTTATTCTTTAACTTTGACGATTAAATAGATGAAAATTGCAATCGGCTGGCTATATCCAACGCTAATGAGTACCTATGGCGATCGCGGCAACGTTATTTGTTTGCAACGGCGATGCCAGTGGCGAGGAATAGAGGTTGAGATTGTTCCCCTCCAGCGAGAAACAGAGGTAGCCGAGTTAGACCGAGTAGACCTAATTGTTGGCGGAGGAGCGCAAGATCGTCAGCAAGAAATTGTCATGCGCGATTTACACGGTGCCAAAGCAGAAGCTTTACAGCAAAAGTTAGCTCAAGGTACTCCAGGAGTATTTACCTGTGGTGCGCCCCAACTGCTAGGACACTACTATGAGCCAGCACTAGGTAAAAGAATCAATGGCTTAGGCTTACTAGATATGGTTAGCCAACATCCAGGTATTGAAGCACAACGCTGTATTGGTAACTTGGTGTTTGAAATTACGGCTACTCCGCTCGCCTCTGAGCTAGAAGCCATGTTAGGTGAAAAACCTGTCGTTATCGGCTTCGAGAATCACGGCGGCAGAACCTATTTGCAAGATGTGCAGCCTTTGGGCAGAGTCATTAAAGGATATGGCAACAATGGTGAAGATCGAACCGCAGGAGCTTTTTATCAGAATGCGATCGCCACATATGCTCATGGTCCTTTACTACCAAAAAATTATTTTATTGCCGACTGGCTCATCGCCAAAGCCTTGCAACGAAAATATCAGACAGAAATTGCCCTGACTCCTCTAGATGATTCTTTAGCGATTGCTGGACGTAAGGCAATGTTGCAACGCTTGGGTTTGGCGAAACTAGCTGTTGCTATGTAACATCTGATTGTTAATCTTTGCAGTTAGTTGCGTGCGTTGCAAAGAAATTTGCCTTAATATTGCAAGAAGACAATTTATGCAAGAATATCTTGCAACTCGTAAATTTTTACAATTGCAACCACAACTATGACTGGAAAAGTACTAGATAATGGTTCTGCTGGAGCTTTAATTCTCATCTTACCTTTGGCATTTGGTTTTGTCGTTTTGTATATGCTATGGCCCTTTCTGCTATTGATAGCAGCGATAATTGTAGCTTTCCAACTTTGGCAGAACTATCAGTGGCAAAAGTGGTGTGGAGAAATTAATCCTTACTTTAATCAACTGATTAAGGAAAATAGAGGGTATCTAACTCCAGTAGATCTATCCGTAAAAGCCAACCTTACTCCTAGAGCAGCCAAAGCATTTCTCACTCGTAAAAGTGATGAATATGGTACCAAGCCACAGACTGTCGCCGACAAAGGTGTTGTCTATTATTTCCCGACTGCCAGTGCTTTAGGCAGTATCTTGGATGATAGTGAACCAGAAGCAGCAGTAAATTCTTATCAATTAGCGGCCAAAGACTCTCATAAGTTATCCGTTAGAGGCATTGCTCAATTAGCAAAGCAAGAACAAAATGAAGTCACCCAGCCAGCTACCAATTCCGAATCATCTTCTGTTGCACTAGCTATCAAAGAAGAATCTCCCGACTCAACTACAATTGAACCTGAGTCCGAGACAGATAGTTCAACTATTGAGCGATCGGCTTCTATTGATGCTGGTCAATCATTGATCCAAGCCGAACTAGCAAAGCGCCTCGACCTAAATTCCAGTACAGTTGGTAGACGCAAATCCGATCCTGACTTTGAAGAGTGGAGTCAAAGCAAAGATCCTGAAGGAATAGCTTGGAAATACGAATCGGATACCAAGCTCTATGTAGCGGTTATCCCTAGCTAAAATTTCTCTTGTAGTTAAGCCTGATTTGTCAACCCGATTTTACCTCAATATAATTTCGAGCCTAGTCAAACTTTCAATTTTTAAACAGGATTAGGGTTTGAGTTGGAAAAAGAGCCTGTACAGGTACTATTTTCTACTCTTCCTAATCCTTTAAGTTTTAATGGGTTATGTTAGGTCTATTATCTTGTAACTTTTGGAAGTATCAAGATTTAATTGTTATTTACTTTAATTGGTAATTTTTTGTGTCTAATCAGATTAATCAGCACTGGCATTGGCAAGCCTGCCAAGATTATTCCTATTTAACCTGTAAACTTCTATCAGCTTGGCAGCATGGCTTTTTTACTAAAGAGTTTTATCCTGGCACGCCAGAAGATCTAAGCTCTATTTTGCAACCTCATACAACCCCATATCGGGTTAAGCAGGTACACGGTAATTTAGTCTTAACACCAAAGGAAATAGTCGATGTAGTTAAGCAGGCAAATAGCCACAATTCCTTGGCGGAAGCGGATGCCATCATTAGCGATCGCCCGCAGCAGTCTGTTTGGGTAGCCAGTGCCGACTGCACTCCGATCTTAATTGGCGATGTAGTTACCCGACAGGTGTGTGCCATTCATGCGGGTTGGCGGGGAACAGCGCAAAAAATTGTTTATCAGGCGATCGCTAGATTTTTAAAGTTTGGCAGTCAGACACAAAATTTACGGATTGCTATTGGTCCAGCGATCGCGGGTGAAGTGTACCAGGTAGATGAAAGCGTGGCGATCAAAGTTGGTCAAAGCATTATTTTAGATGCTGATCACAAAACCGACTCAGAAATATTAACTGAGTTAAAACAGTTTTCTCAGACACCAATTCTCAAGGATGCGCTACCAGGAAAAGTCCGTTTAAACGTAACACGAATTAATCAAATTCAACTCGAGCAACTAGATATTAGCTCAGAACATATTGCGATCGCTCCTTACTGTACTTTCCAACAGAGCGATCGCTTCTTTTCTTATCGACGCACTGGCAAGAAAAAAGTCCAATGGTCAGGCATTGTTTCTCAATAGCTATCTATAATTAACTAAATTAACTGTCGGCTTGCAGTTTTTGATAAACTACATTTATAGCCAAAAAATTCTAGATCGCAATATTTTAGGCAGATTTTAGATTTTTAATCTCCAGTCCTTAATTCCGAGTCTTTGACTTGCATTTCAACTCTGTAGAACAAATCTTGTCCCAACTCGAGCAGCAGCCTGGTTGGGAAAAATTCAGAGAACATCGCCAATTACTACAATGCTGGCAAAATAGCGTTAATCAGCAGACGCTCAAACATACTCGTCCACTTTACATTACCCGACAAGTACTGTGGGTGGCAACTTCTGGTGCAGCAAGAGCGCAAGAACTTTCTTTTCAACGATATTCTCTGTTAAAACGGCTCAATAAGCAGTTAACCTTTAATTTAAAAGATATTCGTTTTTCATCTTCTGGGTGGCATCAGACAACTTCTCAACCAGAAATTAAACCAAGTTTATTTAGCATTACTAATCAACAAAAATCTGAGATAGCTCTCCGCCCAATCGTTGAGGAACAAGAAGCTGAAAACAGCCAAAATGAGATTGTGCCTTTGTCTGCGTCTGCATCTGCTTCGGCTAGGGCTAAGAATGCTGCTGAACGCTGGCTAAAAACTCTTGAACACAAATCTTCTTCTTGGCTTTTTTGTCCTGGCTGTAATTCTCTTACGCCAAAGGGAGAAATAGAACGTTGGAATTTATGTTATCACTGTATTGCTCAGAAATGGTCGGAAGAATATCATTCACCAAATTTTACCCAAATGTAAATAAAAAAAATTAAGACGTTTTGATTGAGTTATTAATGATCCCTATGGGTTTTTATAGATATATCTCCCTAAAAATACCTAGCAAAAAGTATTTTTGAATACTATCTTTTGGCAATTTTGTATCTGTTCATTAATCAATTATAAAGAGAATATAAAAGGATACTTGTGCTTGGGGATCACTATAAGCCTCACCAGATAATCATTTCAATTAGATTATCGTGATTATGAAGACAGAGCAGAATATAAATAGCGGAATGGAATAGAACCGAATCCAGCCAGAAAACCGAATGAACTAATGAATGAAATAAATTTTTCTACCTCTGCCTGTCGCTACTGCCGTTTTTATCAGCCAGAGGGACGCAGAGGCGGTTGTTGCCAAATGTTAGACGTACCAGTCCAGGGTAGTTGGAAAGCCTGCTCTTTTGCTTCTCCCCCTTTTAAATCAACGCTAAAAAAACTAGAAGACATTTTTCAGCTGAAGACTTCAATGCCGCTGAATTCTCACGCTCAAGTAGCTTCTAGCTCATCTAAGATTAAGATACAGGTTGAAGATAGTTGTCCTCAAATAGCTTCTCCAAAATCGCAGTAGGCTATTACCAACAAGAATTTGCCAAGATGATTGAGATTTAGCCATTTTGTTAGTTCATAAATTGAAACAGCTAATACCAATTCTCAAAAGTAACTGGAGACTTAATATAAAAGTAAAATAATGATAAAAAATGATAAAAGCCGATGTCAGGAGTTTCCCAAATTGCCCTAAAGGATTAGCTCCTTACGTCGCGTCCTTCGCGTCGCGATCGCTGAAACTGCGTCAAGTTTAAAATCTTTGATGAAGAAGCAAAAAAACGCTTTAAGTTATGCCAAGGTTCAAG